>CAZICK010000163.1:0-1552 GCA_964537505.1 uncultured Pirellulales bacterium | reverse complement strand
AGTATAAGATAATATTATTAGCAGTAGTTCTTTCTTTTTGGTACTTTTTCTTTCTGTGAGATGTTGTGAGTTATGTGAAATATGTTATTTGAGATCTCGCCGGGTGCGGGGTCAGGTCCATTTTGCCCGGCCCTTCGAGGGCTACTGAAAGACTGACCGGCCCGCACCCATTCCGGCGGCTTAAATGGATAATAGATCGCTGCCTTTCGAGGGCTCCTATGAGGCTGCCTATGCCGTCCGGCCCGGCGAGAAGAATTATCTGCCAGAAAGGAGGTTTTAAGATGTTGTTTGTTGGTATTGATTGGAGCGATAAGTTTTTGGATTACCATCTCTGCACCGCAACCGAGGAAGTCCTGGCTGAAGGACGAGTAACCTCTGATGTCGAAGGACTGACGGAATTGTTTACTCGGCTGGAAGTTTGTGCTCGGCCGAGTGAAATAGGTATTGCTATCGAAACGTCTCATGGGGCCTGGGTGCAAGCATTGCTCGATCGCGGGTATCAGGTTTATCCGGTCAACCCCAGGTCGGTTGACAGTTTTCGAAAGGCTCTTTCGGCCAATGGAGTCAAGACGGACAAAATTGATCGGAAGGTGTTGGCGAAATTTTTGATAACGTTTCATGAGGTTAACAAACCCTTGCGGCCGGACGATCCTGAGATCATCATTTTGCGGGTTAAATGTCAGGATCGGCTTCGTTTGGTGGAGGAGCGTACCGCTAAGCTGAATGAGCTGCAAGCCATCCTTAAAGGTTATTATCCGGCTTTTCCGGGGCTTTTCAGTGATATTAAAAGTCAGATCGCATTGGAGTTTCTGGAAAAATTCCCGAGTCAAAAACAGATGCAGAAATTGACTGAGCGGCGTTTTTTGAATTGGATCAAGCGGCATGGCTATCCGTGTACAAGGCGTCTTGATGAAATGGTGGAGATACTGAAGCGGCCAGCTTTGTCGGTTGCTGATCATCTCCAGGAGGGCAAAAAGGGTCTGATTCGTTTTTTGGCACAGAGCCTGCAGATTCTCAATGCTGAGATTGCTGAATGCGACAAACAAATCACCAGCCATTTGGATGGACTTCCTGAAGCCAATTGGGTCCGTTCGCTGCCGGGTGCAGGTGATGTATTGTCCCCTGCGATCCTGGCGTGCCTGGGACGGGATAAGAATCGATTCGAGAGTGTCGGTGACGCCCGCGCTCTGATGGGTACAGCTCCGGTAACCAAAAGCAGTGGCAACTCGTGTGTGGTTTATTATCGCCGAGGCTGCTGGAAATTTGCCAGACGAACTTTGCAATTGTTTGCTGAGCAATCTCGACATCAGTGTAACTGGGCTCAGAAATTCTATCAAAAACAGCGAAATTCCGGGCATAAACATCATGCAGCCCTGCGCGCCTTGGCTCACAAATGGCTTAAGATCCTTCTGGCCATGCAACGGACCGGTACACCATATAATGAATATGTTTTTGTTAACAGTCAACGTGAGTACCTGTTAAAAATACCATTACTAAATACCGTAAATTAAGTTTTTTTATATAATAGTTTGACATAGATCGTCTTTCAGGG
>CAZICK010000162.1:0-1686 GCA_964537505.1 uncultured Pirellulales bacterium | reverse complement strand
ATCAATCCCCCGCCACCAAAAACAAGCACTGTAGTTGTCATGCCCGACTTGATCGCCCGTCCAGTACATCAATTCTCGCCACCAAAAATAACAATTTACAAACGCACATCCCCCCCCATCGCGCCAGCCGCGAAATTCAAACCGGGGTAAAAACCAAGACAGATTTGCAAGTCTTTATTTGACAAACAGTTATAAACTGACCCCGACGGGATTTGAACCCGTGTTGCAGGGATGAAAACCCTGTGTCCTGGACCTGGCTAGACGACGGGGTCGTAGGCCAACAAACAAACGCTTCTACCAGCCAAAGCAATATCTGTCAACAATAATTCCTAAAAACCTTAACAGCCTGCGCCCTATCTCATTTCCCTACAAACACTTATAATTCTCCAGAAGCAATGACAACACGATCCCTCCCATCACGTTTAGCCCGATAAAGCGCCATATCCGCTTGATAAAGCATCTGATCATGACTCTGACCACAGCTCAGTTGCGAAACACCAAAACTAGCTGAAATCGCCTCTGGAACCTCCCTATCCGGGATTTCCTTAATAAGATTCCGCAAACGCTCAGCCAACTTCGCACCAGCCGCCGAATCGCTATTCGGAGCGATCACCAGAAACTCCTCACCACCCCAGCGGCCAACCACGTCCGGCTTACGCAAATTGTGATTAAGAACACTGCCGATCTTGGCCAGAACCACATCGCCGGCATCGTGGCCGTAACGGTCGTTGATACGTTTGAAAAGATCGATATCGATCATAACTACCGATAAATACTGATGATAACGTCGGGATCGCTCGATCTCCGCTTTGAGCAGTTCACTGATTGCTGAACGATTATACAGACCGGTAAGTTGATCTTTTCGAGACATCTGCAACAGTTGCCGATGCGCATCTTCCAGAGACACATGCGCCGAAATGTCACGAAAAACCTCTATCGCCCCGACAATTTGACCCTGCTCGTCACGGATGGCTGAAATGTGCGATTCGATCGGGATGCGTTGACCGCTTTTTCGGCAAACACAGCCTTTCCACGTACCAGGCATGCCACTTTTCAGGACAATCGCAATGGCGCCGTTATGGTCACCAGAAAAATATTCGCTGTCTTCGGCCATTGCAAATAAAGTGTTGGAGAAATTCTGACCTGCCATTTCCTCGGCTGAATAACCGGAAATCCGGGCGCAACTGTCGTTCCAATACAAAATGCTCCCATTGGCGTCAACCACGTAAACAGCATCAAAAATGCTGTCCAGCAGAATCTTGTAAAAATCACCCGTTAATAAGGTTGTTACAGTCGAATCCATAGTTTTTCCCATCACCCCGGTCCGATAATTGTTATGAGGTTCAGGCCACAAAGCGTTCTTAAATACATGCCAAGTATCGGCTAACTGGGCAAAGCAGGTTAACGGATAGTTGGCGAGTGAGTCCGTGAGTGGGAGGATGGGTTGTGTGGAAGTGCTGTAAGTCGTTGTTTTTCGTTGTTGGGAATTGCTGTAAGTGCTTATTTTTCGTTCGGCGGAAATGAACATAACTCCTTATTTTTGGTTCGGGGGAATTGTTGTAAGTGCTTATTTTACGTTGTTGGAATTGATGTAAGTGCTTATTTTTGCGTAACGATTATAACGATTAGGTAAGATAGGTAAGAAAAAAGTGCGAAATTCGGCGAAATTTGGATGAATTCTGATGA
>CAZICK010000161.1:0-1903 GCA_964537505.1 uncultured Pirellulales bacterium | reverse complement strand
TGACGCCTGCGTCAAAAGTAGTTCGCCACTTAAAAATATCACAACTTATTGTAAATTCAGCTATTTACATTGATTTTAGGGTTGACAATCAGATATAGCTATGTATAATGTAAGCTCTTCTATAGCAAATACTTGGAGCGATTATGCATAAAATTGTAAATCCACAACAAACACGGCTTTTTGACCCATTCGACAGCGTCCTGACCGAAAAAACACGCAAACGACTGTTCGACGGCTGGTCAGGAGTTTTCCGGCATGTTATCCTGGAGCTTATGCCGGTCGATACCATCGCGGGGCGTTTTCATCCCAGCATGGGAAGACCGACCAAGGAACTCTACTCCATGGCAGGACTGGTGTTGATCATGGAATTCAAGGACTGGACCAAGGAAGAAGCATTGGACGCTTATCGTTTTCACTTGGACATTCAATACGCACTGAACCTTGAACCGGTAGCCCATGATATTTCGATACGGACTCTGGAGCGTTACATCAATTATTTCGAAGAGGATAATCTGGCCAAAACGATAATGAGCGATATTACCGTCCAACTGGTTGACCTACTTGGGATTAAAATTGATCAACAGCGTTTGGATTCGACACACATATTCAGTGACATGGCCAGCTTTGGCCGCACGCGTATGATGGGGGTGACCATCAAGCGGTTTTTAACTCAGGTTAAGCGTCGTAACCCGGAAGATTACAATGCTTTGCCTGAATCGTTGCGTCAACATTATGCCACCAGCGTTCATCAACTCTTTGGCAACACCGGCAAAGACAAGGAATCTCGCTGTCTGCTTCGTCAACAGGTGGCCGAAGACATGTATTATCTGGTCAGTCATTTTGCTGAATTGCCGGATTATGCGGAGATTAACACGTACAAGATCATGGAACGTATTTTTTATGAGCAATGCGAAGTCCATGAAGAGAAGGTTTCCGTCAAGGCAAAGACCGGCGGAAATGTAATCCAGAATCCCTCCGATCCGGATGCTACCTACGATGGCCATAAAGGTCCGGGCTATCAGGCGCAGATTGCTGAAACCTGCAATCCTGAAAACGAAGCACAGCTTATAACCTGTGCGATACCACAGACAGCGGCCCAGGCGGATGCCAACGCTGTTGAAGAAGTTCTGGAAGATTTGCAGACAAACGATCTTATGCCTGATGAGTTGCTTGCCGATACCGGCTATACAAGTGATGACAATGTTCAACTCGCAGAAGAGCAAGGCGTAGAACTTCTCGGGCCTGTGCCATCAGGTTCAAGTAAAACCAAAGCCGATGAATATGGGCAGTTGAATATAGACGACTTTAATGTTGATGAGGCAACCGAAGAAGTCATCTGTTGCCCTGCAGGTCACAAGCCGCAATCCTCAGAACATAACAATGAAACAGATAAAACAAAGACGGTGATGCCAGAATCGGCTTGTAGCCAATGTGGATTTTTTGAGCAGTGTCCTGTTGAAAAGATCAAGGAACAATACAAACTTGAGCATACGGCGAAACAGCGAAGGCTTGCCGGCCGAAGGCGTAAGCAGGATACGGAGGTTTTCACAGAACGCTACAAAACTCGCGGCGGTATTGAAGGAACTAACAGCGGATTGAAGCGCAGAGTTGGCTTAGGTCAATTGCGTGTGCGAGGCAGACCAGCAGTTTTTCATGCGATTTATCTCAAGATTGCCGGCTGGAATATTTTGCGAGCATCGGTATGCGCAAAAATGCGAGAAATCGTATACGCAAGGGCCAATATGGCCGTATTTGGGCCTTATTTTGCATTTTTGAGGATGACAATAGCAGTGCAAGCTGTTCGTGTGGACATGAAAGGACGTTTTTTATTGCATTGCCGGGAATTCGAGAAATTTTCAACACTCAGCATCGCTGCCTGAGCAAACTTTTGACGCAGGCGTCA
>CAZICK010000160.1:0-2357 GCA_964537505.1 uncultured Pirellulales bacterium | reverse complement strand
AGTACAAACATAGTGCAAACATAGTACAAAGTAGGTACAAACATAGTGCAAACATGGTCCAAACCACATCACTTTTCATCGGAATTCATCCAAATTTCGCCGAATTTCACACTTTTTTCTTACCCATCTTACCTAATCGTTACAATCGTTACGCAAAAATAAGCACTTACATCAATTCCAACAACGTAAAATAAGCACTTACAACAATTTCCAACCACGAAAAATAAGGAGTTACATCAATTCCTAGCTACGAAAAATAAGCACTTACGTCTGCCTCCGCACACCTGCTGCCATCTGTCCTCTGACTTCTGCTCCACCCATCACGTATTTGTTTGCCTTGTATCGTTCCTGATGTTAAAATAGCTGCGAACAAGACTCCAAATTCACGAACAACCCGAAAGGCAAAAGAAATGCAACTCACTCCCAGACAAAGAGTTATGATGGCTCTGAACCATGAGCAGCCCGACCGACCGCCTATGCAGATAAGTTTCACCCCTGAGTTCGCTCTGCGTTTACGTAAAGACATAGGGCATACATCCGTCAGCAGCCACAACCCTCACGGCGGCGGCAACACCTACGAACTCGAACGCTTCCTAAGTCAAGATATGCTACTGACTTCCGTCGGTTGGGCCAACTGTTATTACCAGTCTGACAAGCCTTATACTGACGAATGGGGCATCGGCTGGGACATCGTCGAGTACGAAACCAAGTTCGGCAAAGGCTGCTATACCGAAATGGCCCGCCACCCACTCGCAAATGACGACGCTATAAACACTTACAACCCACCCGATCCCAATCGGCCCGAGTTATATACCGATGCCACCCGTGTCATAAACACTTATAAGGATCAATACTGGATTGTCGGCGTTACCGTAACTACTGTCTGGGAAACAGCTTGGGCGCTAAGAGGACTCGAACAAATGTTGATCGACCTGGCTCTGGACCCCGACCTGGCCAAACGAATCCTGGACATCCCTTATCGGTACCACCTCACCGCCGCCAAAAAACTCGTAAACCTTGGTGTTGACATGATTTGGATCGGCGACGATGTGGGTGCTCAGAACAATATGCTCATCTCTCCCACGCAATGGCGGCAAATCTTCAAACCATACATTGCCGACTTTATCAGCACCTTAAAAAACATAAACCCTGATCTCAAAGTCGCTTACCACTCGGACGGCAACATCTATCCGATCATCCCCGACCTCATCGAGATTGGCCTGGACGTCCTCAATCCCATCCAGCCCGCATCCATGGACCCGGCACAACTCAAGGAAGAATTCGGCGACAAACTCTGCTTTTGGGGCACACTGGACGAACAGCAGACCCTGCCATTCGGAACGCCTGGCGACGTTGAAAATGAGGTAAAACAGCGTTTAAAGACCATAGGCAAGGGTGGCGGCCTGATAATCGGCCCTACACATCACGTACAGCTCGACACCCCGATGGAAAACTTCTGGGCCATGGTCAATACCATCACGGGTAAATGATGACGCCAGTGTCAAAATGGTGGAAATTTTCACAAAGTGGCCCCGGGCCGGCACAGGCAGACGTAAGTGCTTATTTTTGGTGGTTGGGAATTGATGTAACTCCTTATTTTTTGTTGTGGGGAAGTGTTGTAAGTGCTTATTTTACGTTGTTGGAATTGATGTAAGTGCTTATTTTTGTGTAACGATTATAACGATTAGGTAAGATAGGTAAGAAAAAAGTGTGAAATTCCGACGAATTCCGATGAAAAGTGATGTGGTTTGTACCCACTTTGCACTATGTTTGTACTATGTTTGCACTATGTTTGTACTATGTTTTGATGAGTTTTGATGTTAAAATAGGTAAGATAGCGAAAGAAGGCAATAGGCAACAGGCACTAGGCACTAGTGGGGAAAAATCAGAGGTCAGAGGTCAGAGGTCAGAAGACAGAGGGCGGAGTTGGAAGGGAGTCGGGGATCGGCGAGAAAAATCGTTCGGGACCCAGACAACCAAATTGCCCCGACCCCTCGGCCGAAGCGGCCCCAATTTGCTTGTCAACCCAAACGATTTCTCTCTAAATGAAGCTGGAAAGGTTGGGGGGATCGGGATTTTGATTGACAGTTTGGGCGGGCCGTGGCATGAAGATGTAATGCGTATATCATATTGCGTATTGCGGGAAAGGAAAGATGGTCAGGTGGGGAAAGAATAGAACACGGATCAGACGGATCAGATTTTAAAATAGGGACAGGAAACAGGAGGAAGGCAACAGGCACCGGAAGAAGGCACGAGGCACAAGGCATGAGGCAATAGGGGAGGAGGGAAAAAGAAAAAGGCGGAAGGGGAAGAATAGGATCCGCAGATTACGCAGATTAACGCAGATTTGAGATTAG
>CAZICK010000159.1:0-2371 GCA_964537505.1 uncultured Pirellulales bacterium | reverse complement strand
TTCTTACCTATCTTGCCTAATCGTTATAATCGTTACGCAAAAATAAGCACTTACAGCAATTCCCCACAACCAAAAATAAGGAGTTACATCAATCCCCCGCCACAAAAAACAAGCACTTACGTCACTTCCACCACCCCATCATCCAGTTCACACACTCACTTACCAACTATACGCTATTTTTATATTGCCCGCCCGCTCCCTCTTGTTAAGATAAATAGGCTTATAAACTGGGGTTTTGCCCTGTGCGGCCCCAACCTAAAAAACACCATAACACTAGTCAAAAAAGGAGTTTAGATCGATGTATTTACTTGGCTACGACGTCGGAAGCTCATCTATTAAGGCTACCCTGCTGGACGCACAGACCGGAGAGGCTATCGCCTCTGCCACCTCACCAAAAAAAGAAATGCCAATCACCGCGCACAAACCCGGCTGGGCCGAACAAAACCCCAATATGTGGTGGGAAAACATCAAAGCAACCACAATAGAGATCAAATCACAAGGCAAAACCGTCACCTCAGCACTCCAGAAAGTCGCCGCCATCGGCATATCATATCAAATGCACGGCCTGGTCCTGATCGACAAAAACCAGCAAATATTACGCGATTCCATCATCTGGTGCGACAGCAGAGCCGTACCCATCGGAGAAAAAGCCGTCGATAACATCGGTTCCCAAAAGTGTTTACAACACTTGCTAAACTTCCCAGGCAATTTCACCGCCTCAAAACTCAAATGGGTAATGGAAAACGAACCCAAAATTTACGCTCAGATATATAAAGCCATGCTGCCAGGCGATTACATCGCTTTCAAACTCACCGGAAAGGTTAAAACAACCCCCTCAGGCCTCTCAGAAGGGATATTATGGGACTATCAGAAGCAGGACATCGCCGACATTGTGCTCGAAAACTACGGCATCGACCCAGCCATCATTCCGGAAGTTGTACCAACATTCTCAGTTCAAGGCGAACTCACACGCTCAGCAGCCGAACAATTAGGACTCAAAACCGGTATAAAAGTTGCCTATCGCGCCGGCGATCAGCCCAATAACGCCTTGTCGCTAAAGGTTTTACAGCCTGGCGAGATAGCCGCAACAGCCGGCACTTCAGGAGTAGTCTATGGCATCGGTGACAAGCCAAATTACGATCCTCAGTCGCGGGTCAACACATTTGTTCATGTAAACCACACCACATCAAAGCCGCGCTACGGCGTATTGTTGTGCCTAAACGGCGCTGGAATACTCAACAGTTGGCTAAAACACAACGTTATGAACAGCGATGACGATTACGACCAGATGAACGACCTGGCCGGGCAGGCGCCGGTAGGCTCGGATGGACTTAGAATTCTGCCTTATGGCAATGGCGCCGAAAGAACTTTGGCCAACAGGGACATCGGAGCATCGGTTCACGGACTGAACTTCAACACCCATCATCGAAGCCATCTTCTCAGAGCCGGTCAGGAAGGGATCGTTTTTGCATTGAATTACGGTTTGGATATCATGCGTGGGATGGGGATTGAGATCAAGACGGTTCGCGCCGGCAAGGCCAACATGTTTTTGAGTCCACTGTTCGGATCGGCGTTCGCCACGGTCACGGGGGCAATCGTGGAATTGTACAACACTGACGGTTCGCAGGGGGCGGCCCGAGGGGCTGGGCTTGGCGGTGGTATTTACAAGGACTTTCAGGAGATGTTTGTCGGCCTAAAAACCACAAAAACGATTGAGCCTGACCAAGGTACGGCCATACAATATAAAGAGGCTTATCAGGATTGGCTGGAGAATATAATACTCCCCAAAAACTGGGCGCGAAATGAGCGATTTTAAGATGTATTTGTCACCTGAACCGATAATCAGTTTAAGTGATTCAGGAGACAAAAGTCATGAAAAGCAAACGTCGAAATCATAGTGCCCAGTTTAAGGCTAAAGTGGCTTTGGCCACCGTTAAGGCTGATAAAACATCGGCCGAATTATCCAAACAGTTTCAGGTGCATCCCACCCAGATCACCAAATGGAAAAAACAATTGACAGATTCGCTGCCGGAGATATTTTCCCTCCGACGGGATCAGGTTCTTCAAGAGCAGCAGGCTCTGATCGACCAACTGTATCAACAGATCGGTCAGCAGAAAGTAGAACTGGACTGGCTTAAAAAAAACTGTAATTTGACCCTTAAACAAAAGCGTTTATCCATAGAGCCTGACTATCAGCAGCTTTCCATCGTACGCCAATGTGAATTATTGGGATTGGCCAAAAGTAGTTTGTATTATAGTTCCTGCCTGTGTACTGGTTCAGCGTGAATTGGACAAACGCGTTTAATTGTTTACACCTGACGCCTGCGTCAAAAGTAGTTCGCCACTTAAAAATATCACAACTTATTGTAAA
>CAZICK010000158.1:0-2471 GCA_964537505.1 uncultured Pirellulales bacterium | reverse complement strand
AGTCTATCTTAAAAAGTAAATATTTTTGTCCAGACAATGGGGAGGGGTACAAGCCTCGATCGACTCCTGGCGATTAAGTGTTTGTCTAAATTGCAACCAGAAGTATCCCGGCAGCAAATTATAGGTGATGCCAAAGACCGCGCACCAGGCGAACCCTTGACAGATCGTCGAGAAATAATAAAGTCCCTTGCGGGTATTCCGTTTGTTGCGGCTATGGGAACGATGGCGGCCACAAGGAATATCCGGTTCAGCAATGAAGAGAAGGAACTGGTAGATGCCTTCACCGGCGTAAGCAGGAAAGCCTTTACATTCCAGACATTGGATGACCTCACCGGCCAAATCCCAATGGCAAAGATCGGTGGTAGGAATGTCAGCCGAATCATCCTGGGCGGTAATATCATTTGTGGTTTTGCTCATGCGCGAGACCTGATCTATGTTTCAGAATTGGTGCGCGCCTACCATACTCCGCTCAAGATATATGAAAGTTTCATGCTTGCTGAAAAATGCGGCATTAATACCATACTGACTCATCCAAGCGTTGCACCGGCCTTAAATCAATACTGGAAACAGTATGGCGGAAAAATCAAGTTCATCGCTGATTGTGGGTGGATGGAGGGAACAGACACTCTCGGTGCGATTGATTACTCGATCGATAACGGCGCAAGTCTGTGCTATCTTCAGGGGGAGGTAGTAGATCAGATGGTCAAAGATGAAAAATGGGACTACCTCAATAAATGCCTCGAAAAAGTTCGACGCCAGGGACTGCCCATGGGCATCGGGGCGCACCGGATCGAAAGCCTTATAGCCGTTACAGAGAAAGGTATTGCCCCTGACTTCTGGATGAAAACTTTCCATCCGCAAACTTATTGGTCCGCCAGACATCCGCAATGGCATGACAATAAATTCTGCTTTAATTCCGAGGCGACTATCCAGTTCATGCGCAATCGTAAAGAGCCTTGGATCGCTTTTAAAACCATGGCCGCAGGCGCCATTCATCCCCAGGAGGCCTTTCGGTACGCCTTTGAAAACGGTGCAGATTTTATCTGTGCGGGAATGTATGACTTCCAGATGGTTGAAGATGCAAACATCGCCCTGAATGTTCTCAGCAATGGCCAATTGAAACGCCAGAGACCCTGGATGGCATAAGGGAGCCTCTAAAAATTGCTTTTGTCACGAGAACGAGCGAAATTTTCGTCAGCGAGGCAGAGGTCAAAAATCGCCGCAGGCGTAGTTGTAACTACGTTGAGGACGATTTTTGGCCGATAACGATGCTGACGGAAATTGCAGCCGTTCGTAGTAAAAATGAATTTTTAGAGGTTCCCATAATAAAACGACGCAGGTCTCGGTCTCGTGAAATAAGTGTTAACAAAATACGATACACCTTAGCCGATCACATATAAGGTATAATGAAAAGGCGTGATAAATTAAAGGCGTCCGCCACGTTTTTTCCTTTCTATGCCCCTATTTTTCAACCAGATCCGCAATTGTCATTCCCGCGAACAAACCTGTCATTCCTGCGCAGAGCCTGCCCTCAACTCGATTGGGAGCCCGACACAAAGCGAAGCCCAGAGCCGCAATAGCCAATCCATCTTCCATCCTGTTCCCTTCCTGTCATTCCCGCGAAAGCGGGACACGAAGCGAAGCGAAGAGCCGCGATAGCGAATCCAGTATTTTGACGTAAAAACATACGAATCTGGGTGTAATGTCCCCCAATATTTTCTTCAAGCCCTGTAATGGCAACATAAAATCCCGGGTGGCATGCTCAAGCTTCTTTGCTTGAGCATGTTTTGGAAAACAACTTTCGTAGCGTGGCCCCTTAACCCACGCCCATCTTCCACACCTCGTGTCTTCCATCACTCACTGTCACAACACACCAGCCAACGCACCAATCTCCTCCTCGCGAACAACTGTCACCCCTGCGAACAGACTGTGTCACAATTAGCTTTTTGGCTATAGAAATAGGCATTAACAGTACTGATAACAAGGTTGCTTTTCTATTGTGACACAGCCTGGAAGGCAGGGGTCTATCTTCCGCCCCCCTCATACTTTCCATCACTTACTGTCACAATACACCCGCCAGCGCACCAATTTCTTCCTCACTCAGCGCGTAATTATATATCCGAACATCATCCAGCAGACCAACAGACCCATCTAAAGAAATCAAAACATCCATGCCCACAGCGGTGTCGATTGTCTGACTGCCAAGGCTGACGGTGGTATCTTCTGGCTCGCCATCCACATAAAGCAGTATATCTTCGACTTTCACATCCTCTTTATCCGGCAGCACAATCGCTACATGATGCCAGGTATCATCATTTATAGTTGTACCACCAACAACACTGCCACCCCACACAGCGGCTCGGAGTTTGCCATTGGCGTCGATCACATTAGACCATAGCCCGCCGCTGATTTCCTCCGTACCCCAACGCACAATCGAGAATGTCGATCCAGTTGATTCGACCTTAACCCAC
>CAZICK010000157.1:0-2666 GCA_964537505.1 uncultured Pirellulales bacterium | reverse complement strand
ACAAACATAGCGCAAACATAGTCCAAACCACATCACTTTTCATCAGAATTCATCCAAATCTCGCCGAATTTCGCACTTTTTTCTTACCTATCTTACCTAATCGTTATAATCGTTACGCAAAAATAAGCACTTACAGCAATTCCACCAACACAAAATAAGCACTTACATCAATTTCCAATAACGAAAAATAAGGAGTTACGTTCATTTCCGCCGAACCAAAAATAAGCACTTACAACAATCCCACACACTCTACTTCCGGCAACACACCAACTAAAAATCAATCTGATAATTCACATCCGGTTGCCCAAAATGGCTGGGCAAAGCTCATGTTTTTTTGATTTTTGAATTGACAGCGACCGGATAAAGCATTACAAGTCCATTATCAGCAGAGAGATAAAACAATCTGCAGGGCTTGAAAGCCCGCTTACAGCTATCAAAAACAGCGAGGATTGTTATGGCAGATATACTGGGATTCGGCTTGGCGTGGTACAACATAATGATGTATCTCGGATTGCTCGGAGTCATCATCTTTTACATGATATACCGCCGCAGCCAGCAATAAAACAACAAAATACGCCCAACTGTCACGCCTCAACATCATGGCTAAACCGTGCCAAGGGGCATTCTAGACACGCAGGGCGTGGTTTGCAGTGGATTTTGCCCGTTCGGACGATCAGAGCGTGCAGTTCATTGTAAAGAGCGATATCGTCAGGCAGATTAGCTTGGCAGTATTCCTTTGTTCGTTCGTAATCGCTGTCGGGATCGATACAGCCGTGTCGCAGCAAGATACGATAGGTATAGGTATCGACGACAAAGGTGAGTTTTTCCAGGGCGTAAAGAATAATCGAATCGGCGGTCTCACGACCGATACCGTTGATCGATAAAAGTTCCTCTCTCAGTCGGTCCACCGACAATTCCCGCAGGCTTTCAATTGAAGCATTGTAGTCGCTGCAAAACCAGCGGATGAAGTTTTTGAGGCGTTTTGCCTTGATATTGAAATAACCGGCCGGGCGAATAAGTTGGGCGAGTTCCTCGTGCGTGAGGTTGTTGATTCTTTCGGGGGTGAGTGCCTGGGCGTTTTTGAGGTTTTTTATAGCTTTTTCCACGTTGGACCAGTTGGTATTTTGGGTGAGCACCGCTCCGACCATCACCTCAAAAGGACTCTGGCCTGGCCACCAGTGCTGTGGGCCAAAGTGGTCCAGCAATGCCTCGTAAAAACACATCAGTTTGTTATCCGTGGAAGATGACATTGGGCTAATCCTCAGGTTTTCCATTATCTTATGCGGTTTTTTGGTGTGCGGCGGCGGTGGGCCTGGCTGTGTGTTTATAGTGTGTGTGGTCCTTATAGTATCAGCATGGCGTCGCCGTAGCTGTAAAAACGGTATTCCTGTTCGACGGCGGTGCGGTAAGCCGTCATGATTCGTTCGGTGCCGGCAAAGGCGCAAACCAAAGCTAATAAAGAGGTACGCGGCAAATGAAAGTTGGTAATTAAGGCGTCTATGATGCGAAACTGATAGCCGGGCGTAATGAATAAGTCGGTCCAGCCCTGAGCCGGCTGAACGCGGCGGTTCTGGGCTATTTGGGCTATGGTCTCGATGGTACGCAGCGAGGTGGTGCCGACGGCGATGATTCGGGAGGCGTTCTGCAGTGAATCATTAATGATTGCGGCGTTGGCAGCGTCCAGTTGATAGAACTCGGTGTGCATCTTGTGATCTTCGAGTTTTTCGGTGGTAATGGGTCTGAAAGTGCCTAATCCCACGTGCAGAGTGAGACGGGCGATTTTGATGTTTCGGTTCTGAAGGTTTTTGAGCAGGTCTTCGCTAAAATGCAGGCCGGCGGTTGGGGCGGCGACCGAGCCGGGTTTGTCGGCATAAACGGTCTGATAGCGGTTGTGATCGATAGATTCATTTTTTTCGCAGTTACCGGGCGATCTGTGAATATAAGGTGGAAGTGGTGTAATGCCATATCGGCCCAGCACATCGAGAAAGGTTTCACCAGATTGCGGCTGGAGCAGCCAATTCCCCTGGTTTTGGCTTTCGATCACGGCAAATTTGTGGTTGGCAACGGGTTGGTATTGCCGGTGCGGATCGGCCAGGGTAACGATTTCACGTGGGGTGAGACGTGAGGCGTTTTTGAGCAATACCTGCCATCGGCCCTGGTCAGTGATGTTTAAAAACAGGCCCTCGATGCGTCCGCCGGTAGCGCGACGCACATAAAAACGGGCAGGTATAACCTTGCTGTCATTGATGACAAGGCAATCGGACGGTTGCAAATAATCGACAATGTCACAGAAACGCCGATGCTCCAGCGAGGAGTTTGCGCGGTCCAATACCAACAAGCGAGACTGTGTGCGAACCGCAACGGGCTGCTGAGCGATCAGGCGTTGGGGTAAATAGTAATCCAGTTCGGCGATATTCATATCGTTGAGGTTAGCAGACACTGCTAATGGGGCAAGGATATTTTTGCCTAACGAGGCAAGGGCCGGGGCCAACTGGTCGGTGGGGTCAAAGGTCAGCGGGCGTGATGGGGGGGGAAATGTGTGTTTGTAAGTGCTTATTTTTCGTATTGGGGAATTGATGTAAGTCGTTGTTTTTCGATGTGCGAATTTGACGTAAGTGCTTATTTTACGTTGTTGGAATTGATGTAAGTGCTTATTTTTGCGTAAC
>CAZICK010000156.1:0-2829 GCA_964537505.1 uncultured Pirellulales bacterium | reverse complement strand
GAAGAAACCAGTCATTTTTTGGCATATCCATGTACAGATTCTTATGAGGAGCCAAGCATTTTTTGTTCATGTCTGCCGGTATCCTCATCAAAGACCTCCAAAGTTTTACGCCATCTGTTTTCCTGCGATGAGGTTATTTCACCGAGATAAAGAACTGTCCGCTGAACCGCCTTGTCAGCCGTGACCCTGCGGTTCTCGACAACGCTGAAGTATTCGTGCCATTTACCGTTCTTTTTGCGTTTGTAACTTCTCAGGAACATGCCGATAGTTTGGCATCATAAAGACAGGCTTGCAATAGGGTAGGTCTTCACCACGCAGGGTTTTGGAACACTTATGGCGATTTTGAAACACTACGCGGGGAAAAAATTAAAAAAATCGCAATTCCCCGCCTCAACTGCGAAAGTTGGGTTAACGCATGGCCCAAGTTGTTCCAATTGTTCTTTTGTTATCTTATATTCCCTGTCATATCTTGCGCCAATATAAGCATAATCCAACAAATCAAACAATTCCGTTTCTTCCTCATGTCTGTCCCTATTTCTCTTATTCCTCGGTGACCTCTGCAGCTAATTTTTTTCTTACCGTCTTCGCGTGAGTCATTCCCATCACATCTCGACTACAACCCAAAACTACTACGGCCCGTCCAAAATGTCAACAAAAATCCCGACCTTTCACCTCCTGTTTTCTCCCCTGCCCCCGGGCCGCTCACTCCCCAACTCCTCGCCCCAAGTGGTCAGCCCTCTGCCTTCTCAAATCTGACCTCTAACTTCTGCCCCCCCCCAAGTGGACCGCCCTCTTTCCCTCTGTCTTCTGACTTCTGAAATCTGACCTCTGACTTGCCCACTAGGTCCGCCCTCTTCCCTCTTGTCTTCTGAAATCTAAAATCTGAAATCTGACTTCTTCTCTGTGTCTTTGTGCCTCCGTGGTTAATCTTACTCATCTTACCTATCCTACCCATCCCCCCATTCACTTTTCATCAAAACATACTACAAACATGGTGCAAACATAGTACAAACATAGTACAAACATAGTGCAAACATGGTACAAACATAGTGCAAAGTGGGTACAAACCACATCACTTTTCATCGGAATTCGTCGGAATTTCGCACTTTTTTCTTACCCATCTTACCTAATCGTTATAATCGTTACGCAAAAATAAGCACTTACATCAATTCCAACAACGTAAAATAAGCACTTACAACAATTCCCCACAACGAAAAATAAGGAGTTACAACAATTTCACGCCACCAAAAATAACAACTTACGTCATCCACCTCGCCCGCAATTGTCACCAACGCGAACTAACCTTATTCACCGGCAGCTAAAGGCAGCTCCAGATCGTCCAGCATCCGGATATCCTCATCGGCATCTCGGCCGGTCGTGGTAAGATAGTTGCCGACCATTGTGCTGCTGGCGCCGGCGAAAAACATCCAGCTCTGCAGGTCGCCAAGGCACTTCTCCCGGCCGCCGGCGATCTTGATTTGTCGGTCGGGCAGCACAAAGCGGAACATTGCTATCGTCTGTAGAGCCGTAAGAGCAGCTACAGGCGCGTTTTGCGCAAATGGGGTGCCCGGTATCGGGTTGAGCAAGTTCAAAGGAACACTGTCAACGTTCAGATCACGCAAGGTCACTGCCAGGTCCACACGATCTTCAAGACTCTCACCCAGGCCGATGATACCGCCGCAACATACCTGCATACCAGCCTGCAGGGCGGTGCGAACAGTAGCAATGCGGTCATCATAAGTGTGTGTAGTTACAACACTTGGGAAAAAACGGCGGGAAGTTTCCAGGTTGTGATTGTAACGGCGGACGCCCAAATCAAACAGTCGTTGCGCTTGCGAAGGGCTAAGACAGCCCAGCGAAGCACAACATCGAACTCGGCCTGACTGGACAATTTGCCTGATGACCCCAGCAAGCCGGTCGATCTCCTCGTCGGCGGGACTGCGACCGCTGGAAACCAGGCCGAAACAATGAGCGCCGGAAGCGATGGCGTTTTCGGCCGCCGTAAGTAACTGCCCCTGATCGAGTTGCTGCGGTTTGACGTCAGTTTGGTAATGAGACGACTGTGAGCAAAAACGGCAATCTTCAGTGCAGCGACCGGTGCGGACTGAGGCTATACTGCACAGGGAAACCTCCGGCCCGAAACGGGCCAGGCGGATGCGATTGGCCCAGTAGAATAGATCGTACAACTCAGGCTGATTGGTCTTGATCTGGAGCAGATAGAGGGCATCGGTACGGGTGATTTGATCGCTGGAAAGGACGGCACGGGCGATTTGAGCGATTTTGTTGGATTTATCAGAGATGGAAAATGGCTGCGGCAACTCTAACGCCTTACAAATAAAGGACTTATCTTCTGTCAGTCAAGGTGGGTTCTTTTGGCATTTTTTAGTCCGACAGCCATGGCCGCGGCGGTCAGGATAACACCAGCGAGCCAGGGCGCCCCTGCCCAGGGGCGATCATCTTTAGGGATGCTGACATCATCGCGCGGTTTGTAATATTGTGCCTGGAGAGAGCCGGGCAGAACCGACAGCGTCAACAGAGCCGTAACTAGTAATGAAATCAATATCTTACGTAACATTTTTTTCCTCGTTCGGTTACCAGGTATGGGTAAATTCTATCGGCCGTCAGCACTTACAACTACGACGCCAGCGCTGATTGTAGCCAAAACAGGCACAAGTTGAAAGTTAAAAATTGGAATGCGCCAGCCGATGAATGGTTGTCGCAACGGCAGGGAATAAAATCGTTGTAAGTCGTTATTTTTCGTGGTTGGAAATTGATGTAAGTGCTTATTTTACGTTGTTGGAATTGATGTAAGTGCTTATTTTTGCGTAA
>CAZICK010000155.1:0-2978 GCA_964537505.1 uncultured Pirellulales bacterium | reverse complement strand
AAAAATAATCAAAAATGGAGTCCAAAAATTGCTTGAAATTCAAGACAGTCGCTACACATATCTTTGCCTTATTAGCCCAATCGCTGGGATTACCGACAAGATCGTCATAGGTTGCCGAACGGGCGCCGAGCAATGTTGTCGCCAGCAGAGAATTACCCACTATACGTCCAACAGCAATATCCTGGAAATCATCACTGTCAGTATCGCCGATAACATGATCGTTTGGCAGGTCTTCAACATCTACATAGGTATTGGCATTGTTTTCGATTGCCGGAGGAATGGTGTCGAAATAACCAATGATGCACATATACTCAGGGTAATCCTCGCCGAGGGTTGTGTAGTAGCTCGACAGGTCTGTCTTTATCTGGCCGATGGTCGGATACGTAAACTTTACGTCACCAGGGGTGTATGGCCCCACGGTAATGGAATAGTTTTTTCCACCGATCGCGACCGTGTCAGCCGATGTGAAAGGCCCTTCACCGGCATCGCCGTAATCACCGTCATCATTGAAGTCGATATTGGCTTTATTGTACCATGGATCTTGAGTGCTACAGGCCAACACATAATCGTAGCTATAGCCGCCCAGCGAAAGGGTTCCGAGCAGCCATTTTCCTGTTACACTGCTGGGAGCACCTGAAGGCTGAGTGCTTGTAGTGCTGGTACGTATGAAAATCTTTTTCCAGAGGGTGTCATAAGCCAATGGTATAACAGCGCCTCCCCTGGCCGCGGCCATCAGCGAGGCAGTTATCGAGGTTTTGGGCACCCTACCGGCAGTACGGTCGTTTGGATTGCAAACAGCAAAATAATCGACGGGCAGATCGTTACTGACCATCCATTCGAGTATGGCGTCAGCGTCCGCCAGAGAAGTCTGAGAAACGCTAATGCCCGACAACTGACTGGTTACAGTGCTGTTGCCGCTGACCGTCAGTGCGGTGGAGCATTGCAGATCGTTGTTGATAACATCGAGAGCCGCCGAGGATAGTCCACTCGAACCGTCAAAGAACAATAATGGCACTTCCAGCCGCCCGGCCAGGGCCGAGGCCGCCAGGGCACCGGCAAAATCGTTCTCGTCGCACAGCACAACGCTGTTTGTATTTGCCCAGAATGTTTCGGCCAGGTAACAGGCCAAATCGTCAAGTGAACTTTCGGTTATGATGGTTATACCTGTGTAGCCCTGTGAAGCCACCTCATACATTTCGGCAATTTCATCATCTGTTAACGCTTCACCGCAAATCATTACATTTTTAATAGTGCCGCTGAAATTACCGCTGCTGTTGAAGATACCGATCCTGACATCTTCGCTGGAGGCGGTATCAAGGTCGGTAGAGCCAAGATTGATCTCCTGGCCGGAACCGCCGTTGTACAGGGTGGAAACTTCAGTTGAAGTTATCGCGCGATCCCAGAAAGCAATCTCATCCAGACGGCCATTGAAGAAGTTCTCCGGAGGGCCCCAGACATTGCAGCCAAAACGTAAGAGCCAATCGGTTGCCTTTACAGGTTCGCCAACCTCACAACTTTGGTCAAGAGATCCGTTGACATACAGGTACATGTATCCGGTGGTGGTGTAATCAAATACGTACACCAGATGTTCCCAGACGCCGTAACTAAGTGAACCGGCGGAGCCGGTCAGTTGATAAGGTGGTGTTTCAGGATATGAGCCGGACGCCCTCATTGCCATGACATGGGCCTTTTCGCTGCTATGGTCAATATGCCAACCGGAGGCCCAGGCGTTTCCCTTGTTGACTATGGCGCCGTAACCCGGGAGCGTTTCCTGCTTGGCCCAGACAGAAAAGCTGAAAGCACTGTAAACGTCAAAATGCGATTCGTCCGCAATATCGACCCAGTCTTCGTCAGCCCTGCTGAAGAACAGACATCCACCCAATTTGCCGCCATTGTCCCATTCAGGGCCTACATCCTGTTCATTCAGGGCATCATTGGTCATTAGTGTTCCGTCTTTGTCCCATAGCGAGCTATCTGCTGCTGTCCCACCGCTGCCGTCGTTCAACTTCCAGTAGCCCAGCAGTCCGCTGGCTAAACTCGAACCCGCTACGTCATAAGTCTCGACAACGGTTTCCTTGACGCCGTCCACAAACAAAGTAATGTTTGCGATAGTCGGCGAGCCGCTGCTTTCCAATTTGGCGGCGATATGGCGCCAGGTATTGTCAGCTACATTGGTGCTGCCTTCCTTATAAGCATCTCCGATGTCCACACATACGTGGCCGTCCTGAACCTTTAACACCCAGCTTTCGCCATCGTTGGATGTGTGGCCCCAGGATAAGACCACCCCGTCAGTCGAAGTCTTTATCCATGCGCTGACGGTTCGATCTGATGTGCCGGTAACGCCTTTGTAACCGGTTGCAGTCACATAATCGCCGCTTCCGTCAAAGGTCAGCTCATTGCTTGACCAACTGGCCCCGGTGATGGTTCCGTTGTTGCTATTGGGGGAAGCATCGTAGGCGATAGAACCGGAGCCTTCATCGAGCTTCCAATGCCCCTGTGACCATTCGGCCTGTTTGTTGATCATATAAGTATTGTCCGGATCATACCGGTTGAGATACCAATCGACCTCATCAGGCATTATGCCAAACGCACCAAGAGCGATCACCGACGGTTCATCCGTATTGGCCGCTGCCGACGCCGGCACAGCCGCCAGGTAGGCAAGCTCTTGCCAACCGGAACTATAAGGTGAAACCGGCACTAAAAAAGTGTTCTTGGCGGCATCGGCCGCAGGCGCCATGGCGAACACCGCCACGGCCACAATTGCCAAAACATTTTTTCTACACATCATACTGCTCTCCTAAAAAAGTAATAAGGATTATTGCGTCCTCAGCACATATTGAGGACATAGGAAATACACATACACACACTTCAATATTGTCCAACGCGTTCGGCATTCGATTCGATGTTGGCGCAGTTCAACTGCTTGTTGCAGAAGAACCCACTGCTGAATAACGCCCCATTCAATCCTGTGGTGACAG
>CAZICK010000154.1:0-3057 GCA_964537505.1 uncultured Pirellulales bacterium | reverse complement strand
ATGGTACAAACCACATCACTTTTCATCAGAATTCATCCAAATTTCGCCGAATTTCACACTTTTTTCTTACCCATCTTACCTAATCGTTATAATCGTTACGCAAAAATAAGCACTTACAACAAATTCCCCACAACGAAAAATAACGACTTACGTTTATCTCAACCTACATCGGATTTTCAAACGCCGTATTCTTCCCAGCGGTGATCCACCAGTTGTTTTATCTCCTGTGGCATCTCTATTTTGGGCGGCCATTCCATACTGATCCCCTCACCGGGCCACTTACGGGTTGCGTCGATACCCATTTTACTGCCGGCGCAAAGGTATGGTGCAGCATGATTTAAAGCATCCACCGGCCCATCGACCACACAACAATCACGTCGCGGATCCACGTTAGCTCCCACCTCGAAGAGCACTTTGTACACATCCTGCACATCTACATCTTCATCAACCACAATAACAAATTTACTGAACATAAGCTGTCCCACGCCCCATATCGCATGCATGACCTTGCGAGCGTGATAAGGGTATTGTTTACAGATACTTACGAAACAGTAATTATGAAACACACCAAAAACCGGCAGATGATAATCCACCACTTCTGGCAAAAACATCCTCACTGCAGGCAGAAATATCCGCTCCGTCGCCAACCCCATATAGTAATCTTCCATCGGCGGTATGCCCACAATCGTAGCAGGATAAATCGCGTTTTTACGCATTGTAAGGGCCGTAGCCGTGAATCGTGGATACATTTCCGGCATACTATAATAGCCGGTATGGTCGCCGAACGGCCCTTCTTCGACAATATCCTGCGGATCGGCGTATCCTTCGATGACGATTTCCGCCTCGGCCGGCACTTCCATATCGATACTGACGCATGGAACCGTTTCAACTGCTTTGCCGCGTAGGAACCCGGCGAACAAGACTTCGTCAACGCCCGGCGGCAGCGGAGCCGAGGCGGCGTACGATAAGGCCGGATCACCTCCCAGGACCAGGGCGACCGGCATTTTTTTATGTGCCTTTTGGTAGCCCCGGCAGTGGGCTGCGCCGTCGTGATGTATCTGCCAGTGCATCGCACAAGTTCGTTGGTCCAGTTGCTGCAGACGGTACATTCCCACATTGCGTACGCCAGTGGCGATGTCTTTGCTGTAAATGCCGGCAAAGGTGAAATATCTGCCGCCGTCCATCGGCCAGCATTTCAATATCGGCAGGATATCGAAATTTACGTCTTGTCCTTGATATACAATTTCCTGACATGGAGCCGTTTTGACCGTTTTGGGGGCGAATCCGGCAAGCTGGGCTAGTTCGGGTAGTTTTTTGAGCTTGTCTATCAGGCCCGTAGGCGCTTCGGGTTTTAGCAGTGCTTCGATCCGCTGTGCGATGCGGCTGAAATCATCTACGCCCAGTGCCTGGCACATCCGATCTTTACTGCCCAGTGCGTTGATAAGTACTGGTAGTTTTGAACCTTTGACCTTTTCAAACAAAAGCGCCTTACCACCGCCCGGTGATTTCATCACACGATCAGCGATTTCGGTGATCTCCAGGACCGGATCAACTTCGACTTTGATCCGGATCAAATCGCCGGCTGCTTCCAGGTCTTTTACAAATTCACCTAAATTTTTGTAGGCCATTTTCAGACTTCCTTTAGTTAGTATCTGTTGCGGGAAACGGTGTTATGTCATTCCAGCGAAAACTGGAATCCGGTTTTAGGGCCTAGACCCCCTGCGCGGGGGTGACATTGTTTTTTTGTTTTATATTCTCATTGGTATCGGCTCGCAAAAAGCTCTTAAATTTTCCATAGGAGTGCCGGCAGGGATTTCACAGCCCGCATTTACCAGATAAGGGTTGCCTACTTGTTCATATATTTTTCGGGATTTTCTTTTAATATTTTCCGGTGTTGAATACATTATTTCGTGGACAGGGTCAAGATTGCCGGCAAGTGCAACTTTAGAACCCAAAAGTTTCCGTGCCTTTACCATATCAACCATCCAATCACAGTCAAGTATGTCAACATTCAATAGTGCAATTAAAGGGAGAAGATGGTTGATGTTACCGCAAATATGTAATCTAGCCAGTCCGCCATTATTGTGTATAGCGTCTATAATCCGCTTTTCCCTGGGCAGCACCAACTTTTCGTACGTCTGAGCAGATATTTGACTGGCAATGGCATCGCCCATTCCAATTGTATCGCACCCGTGTTTTATTTGCTCAGCAGCAAATTCCACTGTTACATCGGTGCAAATATCCATAAGCTCAGCGCAAAACATCTGGTCATCATAAATATCTAATAGAAAGTTTTCTACGCCTCTAAGATCAACAGCTTCCGCGATGGGACCCTCCACCCAACCAGTTATGGAGTATTTTTTCCAAGCAAAGCTCTTATAAGCATCTATGGCCAAAATTGCGGTCTTTAAGCGTTCAGATGTAACAGGGTTCGGTTTGTCAAGGGACGCAAGGTTTTTAGTGTCCGCAAGAGGATGATATATGCATTTAGGTATGGTATTTTCGAGATATTCGATTTGCCCTCCAAATGCGGTGGTTTCCCGCCAAGGATCGCTCATTATATCTAATTGGTCAAAGCCAAAGTCAAGAACTAATGCTTTGTTGGCCTGGAACATAACCGTATGATCGCTTGCAAAATTTGCGTAAGAGGTGTTTATATATTCGGCCGCAAAATGCATTAGAATAGGAATTCTTGGAAGACAATCGACCTGTCGGCCATTAATCATACCTATATATCTTTCGTAACTATTCATAATTAACTCCTATTGCAAAAACGAATTTATACAAGAAGTCATACAAATTGTCAAAAATCATGGATGGGTGGGTGGGTTGTTTGGTCAGTGGATCGGTGGGGCAGGGGGAGGAAGGGACCGCCATAAGTGCTTAATTTTCGCGTCGGGGAATTGATGTAACTCCTTATTTTTCGTTGTGGGGAATTTGTTGTAAGTGCTTATTTTACGTTGTTGGAATTGATGTAAGTGCTTATTTTTGCGTAACGATTGTAACGATTAGGTAAGATGGGTAAGAAAAAAGTGCGAAATTCCGACGAATTCCGAT
>CAZICK010000153.1:0-3073 GCA_964537505.1 uncultured Pirellulales bacterium | reverse complement strand
CCTCGAATGGCAGGACGTATATAATTCCACTATCGTCAATCAGTTAAGTTCCATCGCATACAATGTGACCGTAACTGGTGGTGATACCAACCCGCCGACGCCTAATCCTGCGACGTTTGCCTCGGCTCCCGCCGCGGTAAGCAGTAGCCAGATTACGATGACGGCAACAACAGGCTCCGACGCGACCGGCCCGGTTCGGTACTACTTCGATGAAACCACCGGCCATTCCGGCGGAACAGACAGCGGCTGGGTAACCAACCCTGTCTATAACGATACCGGGCTGAGTCCCAACACACAGTACACCTACACAGTGAAAATGCGCGACTCTGACAGTACGCCAAACGTAGGTACTGCATCGTCTCCGGCAAACGCGACAACTTATTCTGCTGGTGGCGGCACAGTCACTGTGCCAAATTGTGATTTTGAAACGATTTACAAACCGGATTCGACTACGATCACCGGGACCTTATCAAGTCCCGGCTGGACGCAGGGCGTAGGACCCGATTGCCCAATAGATGTCGGACAGTATAACTTTTCCGACCAAACCTCCGGCACCCTGGCCGATATCGCCGGTTGGCTCGGATACGACAGGGACGGCTGGATTGCTTGGGGCGGCTCCTATGGACGGGACCAGGCTACTGGAAACCTTCAGGGGTCCGTATCAAGGGGAAGCAACCATACCCCCAGTGGCCTGAATTGCTACCTGGCCAACGGCAGCGGCTGGGGCAATGCGGCCGGTGGCCTGATCGTCTCGCAGGCATCTCTCGGAAACATCTTGATCGGCGCAACATATACGCTTTCGATGTACGCCGAGGGCGATGCGACTCCTGTGGTACTTAAACTGTTGGCAAACGGAACAGAGCTGACACCCAGTTCCTCGGTATCTCCCACTTTGGGCACCTGGCAGTTATTCTCCAGAACCTATAACGCTGGGGACATTACCAGTCACGTTGGACAGGCTATGACGATTGTCTGTGGCGTCGGCCGCAACGCCAGTGGCAACCAGTCTCACTTTGACGACGTATCGCTTGCCTACAACCAAAACATTCATGAGATGGAAAATGGCGTCCTGAGCGGCGCGCAAGTTGCCTCAAATAACGCCGGTTACACCGGTACAGGTTTTGTTGACTATATCCATAGTACTGGCGACTACGTTGAGTTGACTGTCAACGTGCCAACTGCAGGCAGTTATGATCTCCATTACCGTTACGCCCTCTCAAGTGGTAACCGTCCTCTGGAGATCAAAGTTAACGGACAGGTTGTCAGTTCATCACTTAGTTTTCCAGCTACGGGCAGTTGGACTACTTGGGGTTACACGGCAGCCGTCTCGGCAACCCTCAATGCCGGGAACAATACCGTCAGGGCGACGGCAATTGGCTCCAGCGGCGCCAATGTTGACCACCTGTTGGTTGACTGATATTAGCAAAAGAAGAAAATGACCTGATGCTTTAATCAGGTTAAGTAATTCAAGCGGGGCGACCACATCGGCCGCCCCGCTTCTTTGTGCGCCGGGCATGGTTTAACCTGAATATTTCATAGATTTTCGTATTTCAGGTTCTCACACATGATATTGGTAAAGAAAAACGCTAAAATTGGGCATATTGGCATCTTTTTGCCGATGTTTTATGGTAGAAATTACCATAGATGGCAAGGAGGCCTATTATGCTTAACGAACAGAATGCCAAGGACGGCAACGACAAATCTTCCAATCTCACCCTATCGTTTTTTGCCTGCCCCAATTCGGAATGTGCTGACTTCAACAAATTCGATGCCGGCAATCTTTCAGTTGCGGAATGGATGGGCAAAGACAAAGCAATCCGACGGTTATACTGTAAAACCTGTGGCACCCGCTTTAGTGAACGGCAGGGTTCACTTATGCAATACACCAAGCTGTCGCAAGAGGATGTGGTACGTGTTGTCAAATGTCTCGGGCACGGCTGTTCTGTCGAAGCTACAGCAGATATCTGCGAGGTTGATGCCCGCACCGTACAGCGTTTATTGGAAAAAGCAGGCAAACGAGCCGCTGATTTCCATCGTCTGCAACTGGAAAAAATCGACAAGCCAATCGAAGTTGTGCAGATGGATGAACTGCATGGCAAAACGGTTAAAGACAAATGTAATGCCAATTTGCTATCCTGCGGGTGTTCGGGGATATCAAGCATTGCCGCCGCAAAAACGGCAGAGGCCGATTCAAACATCCCCGCCTCAAATGGCTCTGGGTCTGGCCGAGGAAGTATAGACTGTTTCGAAGTATATTTGGTGTCCGGTTCATGTCAGCGACTTACTATATATAGACTGGGCCGAGCAGCGTAACAGCGTGCTGGAATCAGCCGTTGATGTTTATAAACGTAATAAAACTTTACCAATATCATGAGGCAGTACCTAATTCCCACTTTTCGGTTGAGTTTTTTTAGGTTCTCATCTAAAACTTTGTTTCACGGTAAACATCAACCTCGTAAATGGACCACCAGTAGTATGAGTCGCTACCGGTCTGTTTAAGTTTTATGTATCTTTTTTTGTGGGGCTTAAAGGTGATTTCCGTAATACTCTGGCTGCCAATACTTGCTGCCACAGCCTCTCCCCAATTTTCACCATCATCCGATACATATACTTTATATCCCCTCGGATAATCATACGGAGCCCATCCATTCTCAAGTACTATTTTATCAAACGTCTGGGGCTTCCCCATATCGATTTTGAACCACTGGTCTTTTGACTGTTTTGTCCCAGTACTCCAACTGGTCCAAAAATCTCCATCAATTGCATCATAAGCTGATCCGCTGTCTTTTTCCCCCCAGCTATAAGACATTTTCGGGCCCGTATGGGTGATTGATGCTGAGACGGCCCATGTTTTCTTGTCGAGTTTACTTACCTTTGGCTCAGGAGCACGCGGAGGTTTAGGAGATGAAATTGGCAATATCCCATCTGCCGTAAAGGCCCATATACCTGGATCGGCATTGAATTTAATATACTTGTCATCCTGGCCATTCCATGTAATGCCTGTTACTCCGCCCATATACAGGCTGTGTCGCAATTCGCTTGGGGTTCGGTCATTTTAATTTTGTCCTGCGCA
>CAZICK010000152.1:0-3435 GCA_964537505.1 uncultured Pirellulales bacterium | reverse complement strand
CTTACCTAATCGTTATAATCGTTACGCAAAAATAAGCACTTACATCAATTCCAACCACGTAAAATAAGCACTTACATCAATTCCCCACAACGAAAAATAAGCACTTACATCAATTCCCCGCCACCAAAAACAAGCACTGTAGTTGTCATGCCCGACTTGATCGGGCATCCAGTACAACAATTTCCCGCTACCAAAAATAAGGAGTTATGTTCATTTCCGCCGAACGAAAAATAAAGACTTACGTCAATTTCTCGCTACGGAAAATAACGACTTACGTTAGCCCGCTCCTCAATGCCCAGCCACGGGCGGTTCGTGGGCGCAGAAACTAATTAAAGATAGGCTTGCCGTTATCGTTGGAATTATGTTTGAAGCTCTTCGAGCGTTTGCCAGCGGGCATAGGCGTTTTTTAGTTGTTTTCTCAATTCTTCCAGCCTTGCTGCAACAGCAGCAATCTCCGGGCCTTTTTTGTAAAAATCAGGGTTAGCCATAGCATCGTGCAATTGCTGCTGCTCTGCTTCCAGTGTTTCGATCAGCTTCGGTATTGCCTCAAGCTCCTTCTTTTCCTTGAACGACAATTTACGCGGCCGCTGTGATATTTGTTTTGTCCCGGTTTTTTTTGCAGTGGCATCTTCCGGCGGTTGCTGTAACTGAAGTGTTTTTTTACTTTGTCTGAGCCAATCATCGTATCCGCCGACGTACTCCTTAGCAATCCCATTGCCCTGCAGCACGAATGTGCTCGCAACCACATTATTTAGAAATTCGCGGTCGTGACTTACCAGCAGTACTGTTCCCGGATAATTCAGCAGAAACTCTTCAAGCAGGTCCAATGTTTCAATGTCGAGATCGTTGGTTGGTTCATCGAGTACCAATACGTTTGACGGCCGTGCGAACAGCCGTGCAAGCAATAGCCGGTTGCGTTCACCGCCCGAAAGATCGGCCACAGAGTTGCGGGACTGTTTTGGCGTAAACAGGAAGTCTCGCAGGTAGCCGACTATGTGTCGGGGCCTGCCGTTAATGGTGATGGTCTCATTACCATCGGCAATATTTTCATATACGGATTTCTCGTAGTTTAGCTGTGCGTGCGACTGGTCGAAATAGGCTATTTCGAGATTGGCGCCATGGCGTACGTTTCCTTGCTGTGGCGGCAGTTCCTTCAGCAGGACCCTCAGCAGTGTGGTTTTTCCTGAACCGTTAGGCCCAATTACGCCAATTTTATCCCCCCGCATGATCAGCGTAGAAAACTCCCGGATGATCGGCTCATCAGGCTTATAGGCAAACGAGATGGCTTTTGCCTCAATAACAAGTTTGCCCGAGAGTTGTGCGTCCTGTAATTGAATACGGACGGTACCGGCGAGTTCTGGGCGTTGCCTTCTCTCCTCTCGCATTTGCTTGAGTGCCCGTACCCGGCCTTCGTTGCGTGCGCGCCGGGCCTTTATGCCTTTGCGTATCCATGCCTCTTCCCGTGCCAGTTTTTTATCGAAAAGGGCATTTTCGACCGCTTCCGCCTCCATTGCCGCCTCTTTACGCCGCAGGTAGGTTTCATAATCGCAGTGATAGCTCTTGAGTCTGCCGCGGTCTAATTCGATTATACGTGTCGCGAGTTTTTTCACGAATGCCCTGTCATGGCTGACAAACATCAGTGTCGCACTATACTGCGTCAGGAATTCCTCGAGCCAGGTGATTGCTTCGATATCGAGATGATTGGTCGGTTCGTCAAGCAGCAATATGTCCGGCTCGCGGACGATTGCCTGTGCCAGCAGTACGCGTCGTTTCATTCCGGCGGAAAGGCTCTCGACCTGGGCATCAGCGTCCAGTTTTATCTCTTGAACTATCATCTCAACGTAACGGTTCAACTGCCATCTATCTTCAATGTCGAGACTGTGCTGTAGTTTGTCCAACTGTCCCAGCAGATTTTTGTTGTGCGGGTCAGTGGCGACGCGATGGCTGAGCAAATGATACTCGGCAAGGAGTTTACCTCGCGGGCCAAGCCCCTCGGACACTACATCAAAGACGGTTCCTTTCAGACCGGTGGGTACGACCTGCGTCAGGCAAGTGACGGAAAGCAAAGGCGCTCTCGAAATAATACCGTTTTCGTGTTCAAGTTCCCCGCAAATAAGTTTCATTAGCGTCGATTTGCCAACACCGTTGCGGCCCAGCAGACATATTCGTTCGCCCTGCTCGATATGAAAGTTCATGTGATCGAGCAGCGGATCGCCGCCAAAGCCAACGCTAACATCCTGCATTCCTAATAACGACATATAGTGTATTCCATCTAAATCTGCTTAAGTGGTTGCTCCGGCATATTACTGTACATTCTGGTCCTTGACAGTAGAATAAGAATTTTACATAAGTCTTTGTGTTTTAACAAGTACGGAATTTTTCAGCAGGAATAGATTTATAAAAAACCTTAATTCGCCTGTAGTTTATATGGATGCGTTCGACCTGTCCGGCAATGAGACGCTGGGCCGTCATGGAAGAAGGTTGCCGCGGTTACTTTGCTCCTCCAATGATTGAGAAAATGGCTGGCACGGGGCTACGGTTCCAAATCTACGAGGATACAGGGCCGGATTTGGCTGGTAATGGCGGTGAGATATCGCTGTTTTTTGCGTTAAAACGCCGATTTTTCAAAAAAATGAGAAAAATTAATTTAATTCTGGACAGAACCCCGATGCGTTACTAGACTGTATAAATATATGATAGACAGATTGGTTTGCTGAACGAGTAAATCAGGTTTGAGACAGTTTCATTTCTGCTTCCCGCCAAATTTCTCATTCAACGTTCAATCTTTTATAAGGCCGAATTGTCGGCCACTTTCCCTGTGACCTGGAAAGTTGAGTGTGGGTCACGTACCCAAAGATAACAGGAGATTTTGTTATGGGTAAAAAAGTGTATGTTGGAAACATGAGTTATGAGGTAACGCAGGCAGATCTGGAAGAGATGTTCGGCGCTTACGGAACAGTCGAAAGTGCTCAGGTGATCATGGATCGTGCCACCGGCCGAAGCAAAGGGTTTGCTTTCGTCGAGATGAGCAGCGACGATGAAGCGCAAGCAGCGATCGAGGCACTGGACGGAAAAGACTCTGGTGGCCGAGCTCTAAAAGTGAACGAAGCCAAACCGCGTCCGGCTGGTGGCGGTGGTGGTGGCGGCGGCGGTGGTGGTTACGGCGGCGGCCGTGGCGGAGGTGGCCGGAGCCGTTATTAATCACTTAGAGGCCTAACCAGGCAAGGGCCTGGAGCCAAACCGGCAATGGCCGGAACAAAATATAGGGTTGTGTGAGAATTTGTGGTGAGATGGGCGTTTTATGACCATTTCACGCATGAATTTGCTCGTAAAAGCCTAATAGAAGGAGACCGCGGAATCGTAAGAACCGCGGTCTCTTTTTTATGGCTCCTCATAAGAATCTGTACATGGATATGCCAAAAAATGACTGGTTTC
>CAZICK010000151.1:0-3446 GCA_964537505.1 uncultured Pirellulales bacterium | reverse complement strand
AACACTTGGGTTTGGTCCAGAAGACTTCTGTCGGGGTCCGATAGTTTAAACATTTACGTGGTCGATTATTCAACAATTCAACGGCCTTGTCAAGTGCAGACTGCTCGATTGATCTGAAATCCATGCCTTTGCGGAAGAACTGACGCAACAGGCCGTTATAATCTCATCCGTTGCTGCGGAAGATAAGGCTCTGCTGGAGAGCAACCCGAGCGCCACAGCAACCTATACAGGATAGGGACGGCAGCGTCGCCTCATTCTTATTTATCTATTCTGGCAGCATAAAGCGAAAAACTCCAGCCTGCCTCAGCGGGTTGTCCTTAACCTGAAGCGTTGCGATTCAGATTAAAATGCGCCTTATAACGATCCCGTATCAAACCCGGGAGACTCCGGTTTCATAGTTTCTCTGTGTCTCTGCGGCTAATCTTACCCGTCTTACCCAACCGTTACACTTTCCCCGCCGAAAGCAAGCACTTACATCAATTCACCACATTTTGCCCATCCGGCATGATCGAATCGGTCTGATCGTCCCTCTGAAATTCTTTGACATATCTTTGCACAAGCTTTTCGATCTTGGGCTGATTCGGTTTGATCTCCAGCGAGCGATGCCAACTTTCAATAGCGTCGGTCGCCAGTTTTTTGTCTTCCGGATTTTCCATATAAAGCAGCATAAACACTACGCCTACACCATTAAGAGCTTCGCAATTTTCCTCGTCCAGCAGCAGGCAGTACTTATATTGGAGCAGCGCCGGCTTATATTCGTTCTGCTTGAGCAGACAGAAAGCCAAAGCAACATGAGCGTCAACATAGTCAGGCGCCAGTTCTACCGCCTTTTCCAATATCAAACGGCCGGGACCGTAACGCTTCATACGAATATAAACCATCCCCAATTCCACCATCACTTTAGGCTGATCGGCCTTGACCTCCAGAGCCTGTTTGTAAGCATTGATGGCCTTGTAGTCGCTGCCTGTTTTGCTGTAAATATTCCCCAGGCTTGCAAAAATCTCCTCATTCTGCGGGTCCAGCTCGCTGGCACGGGTGCAAAACTTCTCAGCCTGCTCGTATTCCTGCATTTCGTAATAACACATGCCCAGCGAATAATTGCTCTTAATGTGATCGGGCTGGAGTTGACAGGCCCGCTTGAGCACCTCGACAGCTTCACTGAACCGTTCGAGTACTTGGTAAACCTCGCCAAGATGGAAATGATCGGAGAAAGACCATGGGTCCAATTGGCAGGCATTTTCATAAGCCTCGGCAGCTTTTTCCGGTTGCCCACTTTCCCGGTAGATGTCGCCCAGCATCGAGTGGGCCAAGCCGAACTGATTATTCAGATTGACCGCCTCCTGAAGCTCCAAAACAGCGTCTTCATTGAAGTTCCCAGACCGCAGAGCCATGGCCGTTACGTAATGATCGATCGATCGGCGATGAGCAAGCCAGCGAGCAACGCATCCGCTGTTCGACAGTAAGACCACCACAACCAACACCCAAAACAACTTTGATATTTTCTTCATGTCCTTACCATATAAGTACTTACCAGGCGATAGTCAAACAGAAATCTTTTATTCCGGCATAGCCCAATTCGGCTGTTTTGACAAAAGCTTTCGCTGCAGGAGAATACTGAAAACAGTCGGAATAACCACTGCTAACGATAGAAAGTACCCATGGCTGTACACTATTACGGCCAAATGCGAGCTGAGCCTTGGATAGTCGTTCAGCAGAGCCAGCAGTCCGATAGCCAGAAATACTGAGCCTTGCAGCGAGGTAAACAGCATTATCGAGAATTTGAACGAAGAAAACGCCATAAACCCTCCCGCCACCAGGCCTGCCAATGCTCCCACCCAAACCAACGGTTCGGGCAGAATCGCCGTCTGCCATATTGCCGCACCAAGTACCGCGCCGGCTAACGCTCCCAGTCCTGAAACGCAGTATTTCATGAACGGCCACGTAATCGTTGCCATGGCTATTGTTCCGATAATACCACCCCATATCGGCGATTGCAGCTTGATGCCGAGGAATCTGCCTACCACCAGCCCCAAAACCGCCATATTGATTACCACCAATACCTTGAATACCCGCCAGCCGTAGATCAGATAAATCAGCGCAAATGCCACGCATACAACAGCTTGTATCCAACTGATTTGCGTAATGACCCGCCAGATATCGTCTGTAGGCACAGACTCAAAAAACGCCGGGGGCACTGCTTGTTCCGGTTTGACTATCGGGCTTCCGTTCGGTCCGACGGGGCTTCCAAACCCGCCGGATGGTGCAGCTTGTGCTAATAATAGTGATGTAAAGTTCATTTTTTTCCCTTCTTTCCGTGTGAAGAATCGTCCGTAACTTGTTTTGAATTGGCTGATCTTACCAGCAGGAGCTGGACTACCCAGCCAAAGATTACCATTGCAGTAAAAATTATAGGTAGAATGCCAGGTCGGCTCTCCAGGGCGGCGATAATTGCAACTCCTTTTGCCAAAAGGAGTAACTGAATTGCGCCAATGGTCATGGTGGAACCGACTATGCTGTAGCACAGTGCCATGACCATTCGTTTGATCACCCAAGCCAGTAGTAGTCCGGCGATGCCCCCAATCAGAGCAAACAGAATGATATTGATCTGATGTCCGGAAGCAGAGGCCCACGCGTCGGAGAATATCGCCATTATTCTGTCCTTAATGCCTTCAGGTGCAGTATTTATGTCATGGTCCCGCTCGAAGATTCCGTCCGGATAGGTTTCTTGTGGAGGTGTTGGCGGTGATATGTCCGTTTCTATGGCATCAGTTTCGACATTGCCGGTGGTGCCGTCGGTTTCCGCTATCTGGTTGCTCTGTAAGGTGTTATGCCAATCGGAGGATTTGTTGAGTAGATACCCCATGTATCCTGTTCCTCCTGCCGTGGCGAAGATGATGACGGTGAGCAAGATAATGACGACTTTCTGGAGCCAAACCGCGATGATGGCGAACAGTACGGCGCCTATAAGTACTGACCAGATCGGCTTTAAGGTAAATTGCTCACTAAGCAGCAGTCCGGCGGCACCGCCGAGGACGGCTCCGGCCAGTCCAATTACGGTGGAGCTGTAAGAAGTGCCGCCGAGCCAAAGAAACAGACCCATCACGGCAGCGATGGCTCCAATGAGCAGGAGCGTGGCAGGAGGCAATTCGCCACATACATTTTCGATTCTCAACAGTAGTTCAAACATTGTATCCTACTGAAATTAAAGCATTTATACACTAGTAACTATGCGTTTGCCATCATGCGGAGCGGTTGTACTATTTATCGGTTAAATCTAATATTTTGGGATAGTTTAAGCCTGGAAAAGGCGTTGGTCTGGTTTGTGAGACAGTGAGACAGTGTGTCGCCGGAGGCAGGTGTCAGAAATCATAAGACGTGGGAAATGTGTGTTTGTAAGTGCTTATTTTTGCGTAACGATTATAATGATTAGGTAAGATGGGTAAGAA
>CAZICK010000150.1:0-3696 GCA_964537505.1 uncultured Pirellulales bacterium | reverse complement strand
AAACCAGTCATTTTTTGGCATATCCATGTACAGATTCTTATGAGGAGCCTAAAAACTTGACTATCCCGAGAAAAATTGTTTTACTGTGGTGGTTCAACCATTTGCAATAGTGATTGTTCATAAACGATTTCTCATGAAAGGTAATACGATGAAGGATGCTCGCTCTAATACCAATAGTCTGGGCAGTTCTGCTGTTGACTGGAATGTTAGTCGGCGTGATTTTCTGAAGGTCTCGGCCGGGTTGCTTGCGGGTCTGACATTAGGACCGATTTGCTCGTGCAAAAACGGCGCATGGCTGAGCGGTTCCACTCGCCGGCAAACGGCTCGTTTCGGAATCGTCACTGACGTTCACTATGCCGACCGGGATACGAGCGGCTCACGTTATTACCGTGATTCCACCGCCAAGCTGACCGAATGCGTCGATCTGATGAATACTCAGGAGCTTGATTTCATTATAGAGTTGGGTGATTTCAAAGACCTGGGGCAAGGCTCGTCCTGTGAGAGTCAAACGCTTTCGTTCCTGGCACACATCGAAGAAATATTCCAGCGGTTTAACGGTCCAACCTACCACGTTTTAGGAAACCACGATATGGACTGTTTATCGAAATCGCAGTTTCTTGCCACTGTGGAAAATACAGGTATCGGGTCTGATCGGAGATATTATTCGTTCGATATAAACGGTCTGCACTTTGTCGTACTCGATGCCAACTATTTCTTCAACGGCACGGACTACATCGAATACGATCATAATAATTTCAATTGTCAGAACACCTGGATTCCGCCTGCTCAGCTCGATTGGCTCAGGCAGGACCTCAAGGCGTCGGGCGGGCCGACAATTGTTTTTATTCACGAACTGCTGGACGGCAAAGACTGGGTACACGTTAAAAACTCCGCTGATGTTCGCCAGGTTTTGCAGGCATCGGGCAAGGTCCTGGCATCTTTTCAGGGGCACCATCATACGGGAGACTACCACCAAATCGAAGGCATCCATTATTATACTCTCAAAGCTATGGTCGAAGGCGCCGGTCCTGAAAGCAACTCCTACGGGGTTGTCGAGGTCCACCGGGATTGCAACATCACCGTTACCGGTTATTGCAAGGCTGTCAGTAAACAACTTGCCGCCGCCGCGGCAATGAACTGTGTTTAGAACATACTATAGTGAAAATTGCGTAAGAAAACCCACGAAAGATGAAAAAATACTAAAAGAATATAACGAAGTGCTTGAAGTAATCGATAAGGACGCCGTCTCATCGGATTGATTTTATCTCGTCCGGCACGATAAAATTTTATTAAGGAGAAACCAGATCATGAAAAATGTATTGACTGTAATTGTGACCTCTGCCATCTGCGTTATTATTTCCAGTTGCGCATCCGTGCCCGGCCAGGGCCAGACTGACCAGCAGCAGTTGAGAAAATTTATTGACGATCATGTCAACAAAATCAAACCCCTTGAAAAAGAAATGTCTCTTGCCTATTGGATCGCCGCCACTACCGGCAAAGAGGAAGATTTCAAAAAATACAGCCAATTGGAACTGAAAGTTCGGCAGATCCACAGCGATCCTGGGGACTTTGCCTTTCTTAAGAAAATGAAGCAATCTGGAAAGATCGAAGACCCGCTGCTCGCCCGGCAGTTGGATCGATTGTACAACGTATATCTGGAGAATCAGATCGAACCAGAACTGCTGAAAGAGATTGTTACGCTGAGCGGCGAAATCGAAAGCAACTTTAGTGTATTCCGCGGCACCATTGACGGCAAAAAAGTTACCAATAACGAGATCAGCGAAATCCTGAAAACCGAAACAGATTCCCCCAAAAGAGAAAAGGCATGGCAGGCATCCAAACAAGTCGCTCCGGCAGTTGCCGCTGATATCGTCAAATTGGTAAAGCTGCGCAACCAGGCCGCGCGAAAACTCGGCTTTGATAATTACCATACCCTTTCACTAACCACCGCCGAGCAGAGCGTGGAGGAGTTGGACGGGATATTTGAGCAATTGATCCGGCTGACCGACAAACCATTTGCCGGAGTAAAAGCCGAGTTGGACGGAATCCTGTCAAAGATGTATGGCATCGCCCCGGACAAACTTATGCCCTGGCACTATCATGATCCGTTCTTTCAGGAGTCGCCTATGGTCTATGACCTCGACCTGGACATCTACTACAAAGGCAAAAATATCAAGCAACTCGCTCGGAAATTCTATGCCGGTATCGGTCTGCCTGTGAGATCCATCCTCAAAAACAGCGATCTGTATGAACGCGAAGGCAAAAATCCACATGCTTTCTGCACCGATATAGATCGACAAGGCGACGTGCGTATCCTGTGCAACATTGAAGATAAGGAATACTGGATGGAAGTGACATTGCACGAGTTGGGTCATGGGGTTTACTTCAAATATCATGACCGAAAAGTACCGTACCTGATTAGAGAACCGGCTCATATTCTCACAACGGAAGCCATAGCTATGGTTTTCGGGCGATTGAGTCGTAATGCCGCCTGGATGCGGCAGATGCTGGAACTGTCGGACCAGCAGCGCAACGAAATAGAACAAGTCAGTCGCAAGTACACCCAGATCAAAGAGCTTATTTTTGTTCGTTGGGCCGCGGTCATGTATTATTTTGAAAAGCAGCTTTACGCCGATCCCGATCAGAACCTGAACGCTCTCTGGTGGCAGATGGTTGAAAAATATCAACTCGTAAACAGACCGACGAACCGTGACGAACCGGATTGGGCCGCTAAGATACATTTCACTATTGCTCCCTGTTATTATCACAACTATATGTTGGGCGACCTGATGGCCTCTCAGGTGCACAACTATCTGGTGCATAACGTTCTGAAACTCGACTCGGATCGGGATGTCAGTTATGTCGATCAGCCCAAGGTCGGCCGGTATCTGCGTAATAAGATTTTTGCGCCTGCAGCAATTTATCCCTGGAACGAAATGATCGAGCGGGCTACCGGTGAACCCTTGACCCCGAAATATTTTGTCGCGGAATTTGTCAAATAGGCATGGTGGTTAACATTGTGAAAAAGCAAAAGGTCAAAACTCCCGCTCAAAGTGCAGTGGAAAGCAGATATCTAATCATGCCGCATCAGGCTAATCCCCAGGGCACCGCTTTTGGCGGCGTCATTATCGCCTTGATCGATATGGTCGCTTCCATGGCCGCCCAGCGACACTGTGGAAAGGAAGTTGTCACCGCCAGTATCGATTCGCTCTCATTCAAGGAACCGATCTATATCGGCGACCATGTCGTTCTAAAAGCCCTGGTCAATTATGTCGGACGAACTTCCATGGAGGTCGGCGTCCGGGTCGTAAGAGAAGACCCTGCCACCAATCAAAAAATAACCGCTACTACTGCTCATCTGACCTTTGTCGCCCTGGACGAAAATAAAAAGCCCACCCCGGTTGCCCCGATCGTCCCACAAACCGACGAGGAAAAAAGACGCTACCAAAACGCCCAGATCCGCGTCAAAAACCGAAAGGAACTGCGCGCCAAGATTCGGTGACCATGCGTCCTTAATAATACCCACAAAAAAAAGACCTGCCGATATACTCGACAGGTCTTTATATACAAGAAACAGTTGCAGGTAACGAGATTGCGCTGACATTTCCATCGCCACCCTTGCGAGCGGCGAAAGTCTAGTCATCCCTAGAAAGGAGGTGATCCAGCCGCAGGTTCCCCTACGGCTACCTTGTTACG
>CAZICK010000149.1:0-3895 GCA_964537505.1 uncultured Pirellulales bacterium | reverse complement strand
GGATACAGCAGTTCTTAGCCTCGTGTTCTGTACAGATTCTTATGAGGAACCTAATTTATTAAAAATCCGTAAGAGAATAAAAACTATTTCCGAATCTGTTTCGTGCAAATAATTCGCCGAACTAACCAGGGGAAAAAACGACCGATTCCACTGAAGAAACCTATTCCTATTAAGACTACCAATCCCATAAGGCCGACCAATCGAGAACGTAAATCAACGGCACATCGATCATAAGAAGCAATTTTCTCAAACATCTCGATAGATTCTTTTGCTATCTGGTCGAACTCTTCTTTCACGCAGTGCTTATGTTCTTGCCAATATTCTAATGCCTCCGGCATCCGCTCTGCCAAGTCCGAGTTCACCTGATCAACTTCCAGAATCAGCGGGCCTAAACCTATTTTGTCGGCAAAACTGCCCACTTTAGGGTCATAGTTGACAGGAATAAAAGGTACCATTTGAGCAACTGATAATATACAAACATGAAGTCGCATAGCAAAAAACAATTCCACCTTGCCAATGGATGCGATAGCCTCAGCCACAGAAGAAGGTTCATAAATCTTACAGCATTCCTTCACTTCAGGCCGGCATAAACCAAGAACTTTCTCATAAAATTTCCGATCAACTTCAGGCTCACAACAAAACAACATCAATTTCTTGTTTTTCATAATCAGGTTTTCAAAAAACAGTGCTATCTGTTTTTCGTTTATGCCTGGCCATGTTCTGAGGGAAATACCAACTAAACCATCAGCACAGGAACTATCTCGAACAGTAGCTCTGTTGTTATAAAATAAACTCGGCGCTGCATCAGCCGCTGAAATTATTTTGTTGTTTCTAACTCCCCACTCGCACAATTGCTGAACACTGTATTCATCCCTAACCAGCAAAACCACAAATCTATTAGCCAGAAACCCCACTATTTTGCGTAACCACCCTCGCCGTATCGGTCCTACCCCCAATCCCAGGGTACACACCGGAATTCCAAAGAATAAACCCGTGCTTGCCACAATTAAGGATTGCAATGGGGTATACCAAGAATGAACATCCTGCCAGATACCTCCGCCTCCAATTACAATCATGTGGCCATCACGAACACATTGGCATAATTTGAAAAAATTCAGCCAAAACTCATACGACGGATAAAATCCTTTAAGGTAAAACACATCAGAAGATGTCCACTTATTTGAAATGCTGGTATTTCTCGTTACTACGACGATGCGGGACTCTTTAAATACCGTTTTTAGTCCTTTTGTGATCGCCTGACAAATAACCTCATCACCCACATTAGGCACACCGTAAAAACCAGATACCACTATGTTGCCATTGCTTTTCATATATATTATTCGTAAAGAACTATTTTACCATATATGATGAGGTCAGATACCTACGCCTTGACAATCTTGCTTTTACCATGTTTGACGGCTGTGGCGGCATTGCGGGTATCGACTACCAGTTGGGCGTTTTGGACAATCCAGTCATAATCATAATCGCTGTGATCGGTGGCGATCAAAACCACATCATATTTTTTGAGCATCGCCGCCGAAAGCGGTTTGCTTTTCATCTGCAGATCGTGTTCCCGCTGTTTGTGCGTGCGTGGAATATAGGGATCATTATAATCGACTTTCGCTCCTTTTTCCTGAAAAAGCTCTATCAACTCCACCGAGGGCGATTCCCGCACGTCGTCTATATCCTTCTTGTATGCCAAACCCAAAACCAGAACCTTCGAGCCGTTGAGACTCTTCCGGCGATCATTCATCGCTTCCATAGTACGTTGGACCACATAGTGCGGCATGTCGGTATTGATTTCGCCCGCCAGCTCGATAAAGCGAGTTGGCATTCCATACTGACGAGCCTTCCACGTCAGATAAAACGGATCGATTGGAATACAATGTCCACCCAAACCCGGTCCCGGATAAAACGGTTGAAAACCAAACGGCTTGGTACTGGCCGCCCTGATAACCTCCCAGATGTCGATACCCATTCGATCAAACAACTGTTTCAACTCATTGACCATGGCAATATTGACACAGCGATAAGTATTCTCTATTATTTTGGCCGCCTCGGCAATTTCGCAGGAATCCACCGGCACCAGCGTCTTGATGGCGTACTTGTATATCTCCATGGCTTTTTTTAACGAAGCATTGTCATAACCGCCAACCACTTTGGGAATAGTCGAGGTGCGAAAGTCTTTATTGCCCGGATCTTCACGTTCCGGCGAATATGCCAGATAAAAATCCCTGCCAGCCTTCAGACCCGAACTCTCCAAAATCGGCAGCATCAACTCGCGCGTAGTCCCCGGATAGGTCGTGCTTTCCAGAACCACCAACTGTCCTTTGCGCAAATATTTCGCGACCGTCTTACAGGTCTGTTCCACATAGAACATATCCGGTTCGCGGTTTTCCGTAAGCGGTGTTGGCACACAGATCAAAATTGCATCCGGCTTTGAAAGTTGGGTCATCGAAGTCGTAGCCAAAAACCGATTCGACCGGACCATATCACGCATCTGCTTATGCGGTATATGTTTGATAGGGCTTAGTCCCTTGTTAACCTTTTGGACCATCCTGGCGTTAATATCAAAACCCAATACCCTGGCGCCGCCGATGCAAAACTCCCGAGCTAAAGGCAGACCGACATATCCCAACCCGACAATACCCACCAAAGGTACATCTGTTTTGAAAGTCTTATGTTTACCTGCTGTTGTTTTACTTTTCTTAGCCATTAAGCTACTCCTTTATACTACTAACGAGTAAATTCTTGTTTTCCTGTGGCAAGCCGCTTTTTCCGCAAAAACGGGCACCACCATTTATTATACGTCATTGATCGTGCGCCTGTTTCGCGCCACTGCCGGCCCTGAACCATTGGACAAAATGCTTCAAGCCCTCGGGTAGTTGCGTTACAGGGTTATAGCCGAGTTCCCTGCGTGCCCGGCTGATCTCGGCAAACGTCCCCTTGACGTCACCGGGCGGTATCGGCAATCGCTGGACAACAGCCTTTTTGCCCAGGGCTTTTTCTATCTGGCCTATAAGATCGTCCAGCCGCCAGGGGCACGATTCTCCCAAATTGTAAATCTTGTATCCATGGCAGTGAGACATAGCGGCCAAAACTCCCTGAAGAATATCATCGATATAGGTAAAATCACGTGCCATGCTCCCATCCCCGAAAACCGGTATGGGCTGATCGGCCTCCATCAAACGAGTGAATTTATGGATCGCCAAATCCGGCCGCTGCCGAGGCCCATAAACCGTAAAAAACCGCAGGCATGTCATATCGATCTCGTACAGATGATGATAGGTATGACAGATCAGCTCGCCGGCCTTCTTGGTCGCCGCGTAAGGCGAAATGGGAAAATCGACGTTATCAGTTTCGGCAAACGGCACCTTCTTGTTGTTTCCATATACGCTCGAACTGGAGGCAAAAATAAATTTCTTCACCTCGTATTTCTTCGCCGCCTCCAGCATCACCATGGTGCCGTTGATATTCACATCCTGATACCCCAGCGGATCTTCAATGGACGGCCTGACACCTGCCTTGGCGGCCAGGTGCACAATAATATCAACGGTATTCTGACCGAAAATCGAGCTTACGCGTTCCACGTCACGAATATCACCTTCAATCAGGGAAAACGCCTTCTGTTCCAGAGAAGCGGCAATATTGGCCCGCTTGACCGACGGATCGTAAAACCGGTCGAAATTATCCAATCCGATCACATCCCAGCCATCCATCAGAAGTCTTTCGCACAAATGCGATCCGATAAACCCCGCTGCTCCGGTTACTAATGCTTTCATATTTTACTTAACTTTCGCAGTTTTTTTAACCCAATTTTCATTCAACAGGGCCTGTTACGGGTGCATGTCACGTTTGTAGGTAGTTTTCTCATGCAGCCAGTGGTTTCCCGGCC
>CAZICK010000148.1:0-4160 GCA_964537505.1 uncultured Pirellulales bacterium | reverse complement strand
ACAATAAGTTGTGATATTTTTAAGTGGCGAACTACTTTTGACGCAGGCGTCAATACTGCTATTTGACCGTTCAGGCACTCCAGGCACTCGGCTGCACCGCACGATACGTCTCGATTCAGGGCCATGAAGTTTGTGAGGTATGGTTATCCAGCCGCCAAAAATGGATACTACTCGATCCCGACCACGACGCATTCTTCACCGACCCGAAAGAACAATTGCTTTGTGCACTGGACATTTCTCGCTGCCCCGAGGCTGTTCAGGTCGTCACGGATCGTTCCATATCGGACCGGATGGACCTGCTCAGAAGGTTCAGGCACTTGGCGTATTGGCTCAGAAACGATCTTTACACCAAGGCGATCAACTTTTATGACCTGCCCAAATACAAGGTTTACATCGCCGAGACGGGCTTTTCCGAATTCATCAGCGAAAATCCCTGTGCCCTGATAACCACGTACCCCGAGGAGCTTTACGAACCACCTAAGGGTCTGTAAAGAAATAGTCCGTACATCGGCAGAAACTGAGTTTTTGCAGAAATTATTTCTTTACAAACCCTTAGTTTACTTGCTAAACCTGAACTGCTATAATAAGCGGCATGAAAGTGTTGGTTGCAAAAAAACGTGGCTTTTGTTTTGGCGTGGAGCATGCCATCGAGATGGCCCGGAAACTGCTGGATCGCCAGACAGCCGGTGGCGGTATTTCCAAAAAGGTTTATTGTCTTGGTCCGCTGATTCACAACAGTCAGGTGGTCGAACGATTGGCCGAGACTGGACTGCGAGTGGTGGCCAGTCTTGACCAAATCGAACCGAAAGATCAAAAAGATAGTGAAGCACCCACGGTCCTGGTCCGTTCTCACGGGTGTCGCCCGGAGCTTCTGGAGGAGATAAACAGACGCGGCCTGGAACTGGCCGACGCCACCTGCATCTTGGTCAAACGGGCTCAGAAATTGGTCAGTGAACTTTATCAGCAGGGCTATCAGGTAGTTATCATAGGTGATCCGGACCATCCGGAAGTTGAAGGCGTGGTCGGCTACGCGCCGAACGTAATTGTAGTAAACGGTCCAATGGACCTGGAAAAACTACCACCTGACGGACCTTTGGCGGTCATCTCGCAGACAACATACTCAGCGGAAGATTTTGGGAAAATTGTCGGACTGATCGCGATGAGGGGGCACGGGGAAATGAAGGTGGTCAATACAATCTGCCGGGAAACGACCAGACGGCAGGCTTCGGCGGTAGAGTTGTGCCGACAGGTGGAAGTAATGTTTGTGCTGGGGTCGCACCACAGCGCCAACACCAGAGAACTGGCAGAATTATGCCAAAGGAATAAAGTGAGAACATACCACCTGCAGGACTGGAAAGAGTTCGAACCGCATTATGTTGTGGGTGTGGAGGTGGTGGGGGTTACCGCCGGGGCATCGACGCCGGATTGGATAATTGAAGAATTTGTGGAAAATCTACACCAATTGTGAACGGCCGAGCAAAGTGCGGATATTGATTTTTAAATTTATCAAAAAAATAAATTGTTGACTAACGAAGACTTTTCATGTCTAATTGAAAGGTTCTCTTTCAAATGTTAAAAGAGTAGTTTCGGCCCCGGATTTTAGGTGGCAATCCGGAACGAGGCCTGATAGCCCCGATTATGTGACATTTCCGTACGGATCTGTATAGAAAAGCGAGTTATTGAATGGTGGACAAAAGTATTTTTCGGGAATTCCAGATAGATGAAGAACAAATTGAAAAGCAGGTAGATCAGGCTTTGAGCACCGATGGCCAGGATGACATGTTGGCCATGATCGACAAAACGGTAGGCAATCTGAACCCCGGGGCGATCCTGTTGGGTACGATTGTCAATCACATCGGCGATGACGTTATTATTGAGGTTGGCCTCAAAAGCGAAGGGGCGGTCAGTGCCAGCGAATTTGACGATCCCAGTGAAATCCGAGTTGGTGATTCGGTGGATGTGCTGCTCGAATCGGTAGAGTCCGACAGCGGACTGGTGCTGTTGAGCAAGCGCAAGGCCGATCGAATTCGAGGTTGGCAGCGAATACTCGAAACACACAAAGAAGGTGATACCATCAAAGGCAGAGTCACCCGTCGTATCAAAGGGGGAATGCTCGTAGATGTAGGTGTGCCGGTCTTCCTGCCGGCCTCTCAGGTGGACGTAAGACGTCCGAACGACATCGCCGAATTTATCGGACGGGAAATCGAAGCCAAAATTCTCAAAATAGACGAAGAGCGACGCAATATCGTTATCTCACGACGAAAACTTCTGGAGGAAACCCGAGCCAGCGCCAAGAGCAATCTGCTCACCGATATCGAGGTGGGCCAGATTCGCAAAGGTGTGGTCAAGAACATAGCGGATTTTGGCGCGTTTGTCGATTTGGGTGGTCTTGACGGTCTGCTGCACATTACGGATATGAGTTGGGGACGGGTCAATCATCCGTCGGAGATCGTTAAGCTTGACCAGAGCATCGAGGTAAAAGTTCTCAGCATCGACCGTGAAAAAGAAAAAATCGCCCTGGGACTGAAACAAAAAACCGAAAGTCCATGGATCACCGCTGAACAGCGGTATAAGGTCGATAGCATAGTGAAAGGGCGTATCGTCAATATCACCAATTACGGAGCGTTTGTCAAGCTGGAGGAAGGTGTGGAAGGACTGGTGCATATCAGCGAAATGAGCTGGACAAAACGCATCGCTCATCCGAGCGAAATGCTTAGCGTAGGCCAGGAAGTGGACGTGGTAGTGTTGAATGTAAACGCTGCCAAGCAGGAAATCTCACTGGGTATCAAACAGCTTGCCGAGAATCCATGGAACCAGGTGGTTCATAAGTATCCGCCAGGCACCATTGTCGAAGGAACTATCAGAAATCTGGCCAATTATGGCGCCTTTATCGAGATCGAAGAAGGTATCGATGGCCTGCTGCATGTCTCAGATATGAGTTGGACCAAAAAAATCAATCATCCGGGAGAAATGCTCAAAAAAAATGAAACCACTAAGTGCATCGTTTTGTCGGTGGACCGGGACAAACAACGGGTGGCCCTGGGACTCAAACAAATGACCGAAGACCCATGGGTGCGAGCCATACCGGACAGATACCTTCCCGGACAAATCGTACAGGGCGCCGTTACGAAACTTACCAACTTTGGCGTGTTTGTCGAACTGGAACCTGATCTGGAAGGATTGCTCCATGTATCGGAACTGTCGGACGAAAAAGTCGATGGACCGCAGGATGTGGTCAAGGTCGGTCAGGAATTGGAAGTTAAGATTTTGCGAGTGGACACCGAAGATCGCAAGATAGGCTTGTCGCTCAAACGTGCTCAGTGGGCGGCCGAAGATGCCAATCAGGATGGATCCAAACCGACCCAACGCGGCGGCCTTGACGGAGCAGCAGGAATGGGAACCACATTCATAGACACTGCCATGTTCCGCCGCCCACCGGTCCAGATATCCGCTCCTGTTGAACCTTCTAGCGAATCTGAAAGCGGTGACGGTAACGCGGAAACGGAAGAAACAGCCCAAACCCCAGTTCCATCAGATAGCGAGAACGAGCCGGAAAAGACCGACTCAGCCGATCCGGACACGGAGAAATCCGAGGAAACAGACCAGGACACCGAAAACGATAAGCCAACGGAAACCTAGAAGCAAATCCACAGGCTCAGGACAACATTACCCAAATGTTTTTATGGTTGTTAATGTAAGATCGGCAGTTGGAAACCGTTGTCACAGGTTTGGGGCGGCCTCGGCAAAGCCGAGCTGGTGGCGATTGTTGTAACTGTTTGTTGTCAAAGAAGTTGGAGAGGTGTCCGAGCGGTTTAAGGAGCTGGTTTCGAAAACCAGTGTGCGGATTTTCCGTACCGCGGGTTCGAATCCCGCCCTCTCCGTTGAAATTTGCCTCACTTTCGGGAAATTCTTTTTTGACAAGGGTTTATGAGCGGTATGATAGTTGGTCGGCAAGCCGTTCTTCTCTGCGTCGGGCGTGAGGTGGGAGGGAATTTTTCGTTCGTAAGTGCTTATTTTTCGTGATTGGGAATTGATGTAAGTGCTTATTTTTGTTAGCGGGAAATTGTTGTACTGGATGCCCGATCAAGTCGGGCATGACAGTTACAGTGCTTATTTTTGGTGGTTGGGAATTGATGTAACTCCTTATTTTTCGTTGTGGG
>CAZICK010000147.1:0-4249 GCA_964537505.1 uncultured Pirellulales bacterium | reverse complement strand
AAGTTGTAGTAGGTGCACCGGCACAAACACCGGACGAACTTATAATGGCCTATCTTGATGGCGCACTGCAAACTGGGGATAATATTTGCGATCACTGAGGCCAGGGTGGTCAGGTAAAGACAGTCGCTACAGGAAAATTTATGCAAAAAAGCTGACTCATAAGGAGTATGTAAATGCCAACGTATGAATATAAATGCGAAGTCTGTGGCTACCTCTTCGAAAAACTTCAAAGCATGAAAAGTGACCCCATTAAGAAGTGCCCAAAGTGTAATGGTAACGTTAAACGCTTAATCAGCGGTGGAGTTGGTGTGATCTCTAAGGGATCAGCGACAGATTACAGCCAAAATGATTCCTTGGCCTGTGGACGGGACAGACCTTGTTGTGGCCGCGACACACCCTGCGATAACAAGCATTGCGAGTCTTAATATGATATGGGACGGATTAAAAAAACGAAAATCATGAACATCAAAGCCCCTGACAACAGAAAACAGGAATTTATATTTGGCCCCGTTCCTTCGAGAAGGCTCGGCCGTTCGCTTGGAGTCGATCTGGTGCCGTTTAAAACCTGTACTTACGATTGCATCTATTGCCAGTTGGGGCGAACCACGAATAAAACGATGCAGCGAAAGGAATGGAACCCGATTGATGTTGTTATAGAGCAACTCAAAAAAAAGCTCGACTACAAACCGGACTATATAACATTATCCGGCTCAGGTGAACCAACACTGTGTTTACAGCTTGAGGAACTTATTTCCAAAATAAAGGATATTACCGATATCCCCGTAGCGGTGCTTACCAATGGCTCATTATTATGGCTGCCGGAGGTCCGCGAGTCTATAATGAAGGCAGACCTTGTAGTACCCTCATTAGACGCCGGCAGTGATGCGTCTTTTCAATATGTCAATCGGCCACACCAGGATATATCGTTCGATAAAATGTTGGAAGGCCTAATCAAATTCCGCCGGGAATATCGCGGGCAATACTGGCTGGAAGTGTTTTTGCTTGGCGGTGTAACAACCACTGATAAAGAAGTTCGACTGTTGGCTGATTGTATTGGGCGCATTGGCCCTGATCGGGTTCAGTTAAATACTGTTACTCGCCCACCAGCGGAGAGTTTTGCCTTTCCGATTCCAAAGGAACAATTGGAAAACATCGTATCGCAACTGGGCGACAACGTCGAAATTATAGCGGATTATCAGCAGGTACACGCTCAAGAGGCCTTTGTTGCTAAACGTGATGATGTGTTGGAACTGTTGCGGCGGCGGCCATGTTCTGTCGAAGATATTGCACAGGGGCTTGGCATTCACCGTAATGAAGTTGTAAAATATATTGAAGACTTAACTTCTCAAGGTAAGATCGATAGCGAAACGCAAAACAACAAGCTATACTACAAAATGCCATTGACCCATAAACCCAGGCTTATATGAAAAGACGGAGCTAAATGAAAATACTAGGAATCTGTTGCAGCCCCAGGAAAGGCCAAACAACATATAAAGCTATGTCTATATGTCTCGAGGCTGTCGAAGAGGCGAACAAATCGATCGATACTGAATTGATTGAGTTAGCTGACTTGGATATTCGCCCTTGTGTTGCCTGCGGACATTGCAAAAATGGCCTCAAATGTCGCACTAAGGATGATTTTTCTTCCTTGATCCCGATCTTGGCGGACAAACAAGTTGCCGGAATGATTATCGCAACGCCGGTATATTTCGGCTCAATGACTGCCCAGTGCAAAGCTCTGCTGGACCGCTGTGTTATGTTTCGTCGCAACGACTGGATATTCCGCAATCGGATTGGTGGCGTATTAGCTGTGGGTGGCGTACGCAATGGCGGCCAGGAACTTACTATTCAGGCCGTTCAGGCCGCGATGCTATGCCAGGATATGATATGTGTTAGCGATGGTCGCGATACCGCTCATTTTGGCGCAACCGTTTTCACTGGCGCAGAAGGAGGCGTCGAAGCTGACACGTTCGGCCTCCAAACAGTCCGTAATCTCGGACGCAGAGTGGCGGAACTGGCGATATTGCTCAATAATGAATCATAGGAGAAATATTATTAGCCTATTTCAGTTAACTTTCGTAGTTTTTTGAACCCAAATTCCATCCAACAGGGCCTGTTACGCGAAAATGGATTTTTATACAACTTCGATAAATATTCCGCTAACGTATAAAATTGTCGGTGCCGCCTCAAAAGGCCCTGTTCTGGCTTTGCGTATAAGGAACACACAAGAAAAAGTGCGAAATCGCACTTTCAGAATCCCTTATTCAGTATAAAAACGATGATATCTATTACAGTTTTAGTCGATAACACAGCCCCTGATGGACTTGCCTGCGAACACGGACTGGCCATCTGCATAGAACATGGTCAGCATAAGCTGCTGTTCGATACCGGCCAAAGCGATATTATCAAACGAAATGCTCAGGCCTTGGGCATCGATTTGCATCATGTCGATACAATTGTTTTAAGTCACGGGCATTACGACCATACGGGCGGGTTAATGACAGTCCTTGACGAAGCACGCTCGGCAAATCTTTACCTGCATCCGCAGGCCGCCAAACCAAAATTCGCTTGTTATAAGGACAAACCCTCACGCAACATCGGCATACCCCCCTTAACACAATCCAGTCTTGCCGATCACAAACACATCAAAAGCATCATCTGGACAGAAAAACCTACGGATGTATATCCCGGCTTCACTATTACCGGCCCAATTCCACGGCACACGGATTTTGAAGATGTCGGCGGGCCTTTCTTCCTGGATACAAACGGACAAATACCTGACCCGTTAATTGATGACCAGGCCATGTTTTTTCAATCCAGCGAGGGATTGGTTGTTATCGCGGGCTGCGCCCACTCGGGCATCGTCAACACGCTGGATTATATAGCACAACTGACCGGCCAAACGCGAATTCACTCTGTAATCGGAGGAATCCACCTGAGATCAGCTTCTGGCGACAGAATCAAACACACAATAGACGCCTTCCGCAATTATCATTTGCAGCAGATCGGCCTGGCTCACTGTACAGGTGACAATGCTGTTGGAGAATTCAGGAAAACCTTTGGCCAAAAATGTTTTTCATGCTCTGTTGGTTCAAAAAATAATTACCTTCAAGGGAACATCAAATCATGGAAGTAACAGACAACCTTAATATAGCACAATTCAAGCCTTTGATTACACCCAGCAAACTCAAGCATGAGCTTCCCGAAACCGACCAGGTGGCTCAACACGTTGCAAACTCACGTAACATCATCCAGGATATTTTGTTAAAAAAAGATAAACGCAGAATAGTGATCGTTGGGCCATGTTCACTACATGACCAAAAAGCAACGCTCGAATATACCAGGAAACTTAAACAATTGCAGAATGAGTTAGGCGACAAGATACTGCTGATCATGCGGGCATATTTCGAAAAACCTCGCACAACATTGGGCTGGAAAGGCATGATTTATGACCCTTATCTCGATAATTCGTATGACATCGAAGAAGGTATCCGCCGTGCTCGCGGACTGCTACTCGACATAGCAAAAATAGGTCTGCCTGCGGCGACGGAATTCCTGGACCCAATTATCCCACAGTATCTGGCTGACTTGGTAACCTGGGCCGCAATAGGAGCAAGAACTGCTGAGTCACAAATCCATCGGCAAATGGCCAGCGGATTATCGATGCCTATAGGTTTCAAAAATTCCACCGATGGCAACCTGACTACCGCGATAGATGCGATAAACGCCGCGTCAAACGCACACTCTTTTTTAGGAATTGACAGAGATGGAAAAGTGATAATTGCCGAAACACGCGGAAACAAATATGGTCATCTGGTTATGCGCGGCGGCTCCAGCGGCCCCAACTATGCCTCGGAATATGTGGCATTTGCCAAAGTTCTGTTGCACAAGGCCCACATTCCAACCAGCATTATTATTGACTGTAGCCATGCCAATTCTCACAAAGATCACAAACAACAAAGACAGGTCTTCTTCGATGTCGCTGAGCAAATACGTAAGGGCAATCGCTTAATTGCCGGTGTTATGCTGGAAAGCTTCCTTAACGAAGGTAATCAGCCTTTTGATAAACCGAAAAATCTGAAATACGGAGTGTCCTTGACAGACAAGTGCATCGGTTGGGAAGAAACCGAAGAACTAATCCGCAATCTTGCACAACTATGACCACAAATCTCCCACACAAAGCATCAATCCCAAAAAGGTTCCTCATAAGAATCTGTACAGAACACGAGGCTAAGAACTGCTGTATCCT
>CAZICK010000146.1:0-4572 GCA_964537505.1 uncultured Pirellulales bacterium | reverse complement strand
ATCGGACAGAAACACGCTTTTACATGAAATGGTAATATTTCAGTGAACGCTTACGAAAAATCAAAAAGCCAACTCAACGCAATCCTGATAACAAAAAGAAACGCAAAGAACAAACATAACGTACCCAGAATTTGGAAAGGTCGTTCAGACAGACGAACGAAATTGTCCATATTGTATGCGAATAGTTTCTTTAAAGTCCAGCCCGACTTGCCGTGTTTACGAGAATGATGTGTTATTGGAATTTCAACACATCTTTGTGCTTTTGCAATAAGATCGGGCGGCCGAAGTGGCTTGTATAGCCCAAATTCAAAACCTTGCACCAACTTGGCGTTAATTATCTTAAAAGTGCAGCCAAAATCAGTAAAACGGCTTTCCGAAACCTTCCTCATGATTATGTTGGCAATCTTTGAGGGAATGATTCTAAAGATAGAATCCTTTCGGTTCTTTCTATAGCCGCTTACGACATCAAAACCCTCATCAAATTTGGCAACCAGTAAGGGTAATTCTTCAGGATCTAACTGCAGGTCACTATCCATAAATACGATATGCCCACCTCGACAATTTGTTAAACCTGCGGTCATCGCAGCAGTCTGGCCGGCATTCTTAAATAAATCTATGATTGTGGTCACGTATGGGTCTTTATCGAATATCATTTTGAGTTTTTCAAATGTCTTATCCGTGCTGCCATCGTTAACAAACACGATTTCATAACTACGATTCAGCGATTCGAGCGCCCCGGACAAACGGCTATGAAACTCTTCTATGCTTTTCTCTTCATAATAGCAGGTTATAACAACACTGAATTCCGGTGAGGATTCCTTGACATAATCGGACGATACGATCTTATTCTGATCCATGGTATCACTGCCTCGTACTTTACGAAATCCTTATGATAACGAACTATGCAGGTGCTCGATTATGGTACACACGGTTTCAGCTATTGCCGTATCCAGCTTGCCGTACAGGGGCAGGCACAGCACTTGACGTGAAATACGTTGGGCTACCGGCAACTCACCCGGCCGGGACGAAGGAAGCGCCGAATAACACGGATAGTCACTGCATAGCGGATAAAAATATTTACGTGGAAAAATATTGCATTGCCGCATCGCTTCGCACAACTGATCACGATTAATCCCGTAAACGCCTTCATCCACAAAAATGGGAAAATAAGCGTAGTTATGCTTTACTCCCGCAATATCCTCGAGAAACGAAATACCTCCAATGCGGCCCAGCCTCCGGCGATATAAATCGGCCAGACGGCCTCGACTCTCGATTTCCTGCTCCACCGTTTCCAGTTGCAGCAACCCGAAACTCGCCTGGAATTCGTTCATCTTGCCGTTGATCCCCGGCCCGATTACCGTCTCCTCGTCCGCGATCCCAAAATTACGCAAAAACTGAATCCGACTTCGCTGTTTATCCGATCTCGTAACCAACGCTCCGCCTTCGATAGAAGTAAACAGCTTGGTAGCATGAAAACTCAGGGCCGAAACATCGCCATATTCAAGAACCGACTTCTCCCCGATACGAACGCCGAAAGCATGCGCCGCATCATAAATTACATACAAACCGTGCTTTTGCGCTATTGCTTCAATAGCTTCGACATCGCAAGGCGTACCATAAACGTGTACCGCCAAAATGGCTTTAGTGTCAGGACTGATAAGCCGCTCGATCCTCGCGGGATCGATATTAAAGGTCTTTTCATCTATATCGCAAAAAACAGGACGGATATTATTCCAGTATAACACATGTGGCGTGGCCGGAAACGTGAACGGCGTGGTAATCACCTCGCCGCTGTTAATTCGTAGCGACTGTAAGGCGACAAGAAGAGCTATTGTGCCGTTGACGAACAGGTTCAAGTGCTCCACACCCAAATACCCCTTCAACTTACGCTCGAATTCATTGTGAAATTGACCGTCGTTAGTCAGCCATTGAGAAGCCCAGATTTTCTCCAGATAACGATTGTAATCGGCCAAACTGGGCATCCTCGGACGCGACACATAAACAGGCTCAACGAGTCTGTAACGATTTACCAGTTCATCTGTCAATTCAGAGTTCATAATAGAATATCTTAAACCATTTGCCCGGCAATGTCAAGTGCAATTTGGATGGCCCCCATGCCGAGGCCGCAACCTCATTTTTCTGAAACGCACCGAATAAACACTACCAAATCATCAGCAAACTTGTGTTCTGCAAAACCCAGATTGCCCATCAACTTGAACAGATAGGAATTACCCCCCTCCGCGATACGCCGGTCGGCGACAACCGAACGAATATGAGGATTCTGCTGAATAACCCAGATAAGGGATTCAGAACTCTTTTCCCTCACTTTTCCCATCAGAAAATCTGACGCGATTAACCGATGTATGCCTTCGGCTTTACGACCACATTCTTCCATCCACATGAGGATAGCGTCCGGCCGGGAAGATATCTGCGGATATTTCGAGCTTAACATAGGTAAAAGGTAGCTGATATCTGTCGCCGCCAGCATGGCTCCCGGTGGCGGAGCCAGCTCTACCACTTTGCGGGCACGGGATAAATTGTAAGTTTTATACCGGGGTACGCCTAATTTGGTAACGTAACTACCATAGCGGAACACCGACGACGAAGACGACGGCCAATGAGCCGCCAGCAGCAAAATTGTCACCACTGCAAAGGCAAGACGACGCCATATCGGGCGTTTGGTTCCCAGCCGTAACGCTACCGCCGCACCTGACAAACCAATCACCAGCGGAAAAGGCAGCAGATAAAACAACCGCCAGTAAATATTCGGTGAAGTAACGTGTTCGATTATAATTGGTGAAATGATAGGGTTCAGATAACACACCACTGCCAATACAGTCCACGCGACCAGAAAACGACGGTCACGTCTCCCAACGAGCACAACGCCCAAAATGGTTCCCACCACCAAAAACGATAAGACTACCGGCCCATCAAAAACAAATTTAGCGTGCCCCATAAAATCCCTCGGCCAGCCTTCATTGATCGCCTTGTCACTGCCGAGTTGTTCCAGCGACAGCAGTAAAATACTTGCCGCGTATATAACCGGGTATATCATTGAACAGAAATAAACCAGCCCGCGACGAAAACAGGATTTTATATTGGGAACATACGAAACACAGCAGGCAATAGCCAGGACGAACCCCAGTAAAGGCATCAGCACCGCCGACGCCGCGGTGAACCCCACCATCGCTGTCGATATAGCCAACAAATATATCCACTTGCGCACGCCCGGAGACCGAAAAAAATCCATCGTCAAACCAATAAACATGGGAAACCCAACCGCGAACGTCACCGTTTTCCCCTCGAAAATCCTGTTGAAGGCAAAATTGCCGAAGCTACGATGCTGCTCACCCATCAGGAGCAGCGACATGCAGATGATAAACGCGCCGGTGGTCGCCGTCCATGACGGAAACGAAAAACGTGATATAACATAAAACCACGCCAACGGAATCATACAACCGAACAGGGCCGGGGCAAATAAGTAATACACCGTTAAAAAACCTATGCCGGTTATATGGCTTACGATCCCCTGAGAATACTCGAACGCTATGGCACAGCGGTGATAAGACATAAACGGCTCATCGCTGCCGGAATCGATAAAATGAATCTTAAAACCCATCGGCTCAGCGGGATGCTCCAGATAATAAATAACATTGGGAACATAGGCGCAGTCATCCAGATCGCTTCGGTGGGACGTCAGGGCCAGTACTCCGCCCAGCAAAGAGCACCCCAGCAGTGCCGCTGCCGCCCCCGGACGCGCCGTAACCACCCGCAAAAAACGTCTTGAAATCTCACTCCACAATACTAAAGCTGCCACAACAATCGCCGCCGCCGCCCCGATGATTGCGTATGTTGAAAAACGCATCCCACAAATCTGAGCGATTGAAGTCAAAACCGTCAACACCGCCGCCCCCGCCATAATCGCAAGGACAACCGCCCTTACCAGATCGGACAGCCCCGGCTCACCTTCCGGTTCCGCTAATGGCTTTTGTTTCGCCGATGACTTTCTATGACCCATAACATATCTTAACTTTCGCAGTTTTTTAAACCCAATTTTCATTCAACAGGGCCTGTTACGCGAAAATGGATTTTTATATGCTTTCGATAAATGTTCCGCTAACGTATAAAATTATCGGTCTTGGTCCAAAAAGGCCCTGTTCTGACGTTGCGTATAAGCAACACACAAGAAAAAGTGCGAACTCGCACACCTAACTATTGTAGCCAATTTAACTTACATCTTCAAATGCAAAACCAAACACCCCTAAAACCAAACACCCTGCCCGTCCACCCGACTGGGCCTCTCCCAGCCCACCCGGACTTTTCTTAAACCTAATCTCAAGAGCCACCGGCGTATGTACTCCGGGATCGACACCAATGCGATAAATCCACACAGTCGCTTTCCGATATTGAAATGATTAACGTATCTCCTCGCAGGCCAACAAACAACCAAGCCCCGACCGTCAGGGAGGGGAAAATTCTCAGCGATATATTTTATTGACAAGTTCCAGCCCCGCCCGTGCCCGCCATCTTCTCCGGTAGCGACTGTCTTGAATTTCAAGCAATTTTTGGACT
>CAZICK010000145.1:2098-4628 GCA_964537505.1 uncultured Pirellulales bacterium | reverse complement strand
TAGGATACAGCAGTTCTTAGCCTCGTGTTCTGTACAGATTCTTATGAGGAACCCTTTTTTGCAGAAAGCAGCTACTGATAAACCACTTTCCTTGCAAGTGTCGATGACCATCTGCCAGAATTGCCGCCGATCAGTATTAAGTGCTTTTTGCTCTTTGCTCACGATTAATTGACCTCCAATTAAATCACGAGCAAATTATCCACTTTTCTAAAAACCCCGCAAGATGCACTTGGCCGAGACCTTACTCTGCACTATGTTATCTTCCAGTACAGGCAGGCCGAGCGGACGTTTCGAATGCTCATCTTTTGGGATGTACACCCGTCGTGAAGTTGCGGCTTATACCGTTTAGCCTTCAGACGGGCTACCAAATCGCTAATGTTCTCATCCAGTCTTTCTACGGTCAAGGATTTAGCGTAAATTATTGACTTTACAGGTTTTAAATACTGTATATGATTTAAGTGGTGTATGTATTTTTGTAACCCACGGCCAATACGGGTAATCTGAATGTCGCAGCTTTCCACATTGGGTTACTCTTTGATTCGTTTGCTTCGGTATTGAATGTAGGCTCCACGCATCGCCACATACGGATCCACAGCCGCCGACTTGAAGGCCTCGTACTCTCCAATATGAAACGAGCCCTTGTTAGTGACACTCACCGCAGATATGCCGATCGAAGCCTCCGCAGGTTCGACGTACCGAACCGGATTCAAAAACTGGTCGCCAACCATGCCCACAGAATCCCGCAAGGTTGATGGGCCAAATACCGGCCAGACGATATAAAATCCGTCACTGAAGCCATATACAGCCAGCGTTTGTCCGAGGTCTTCGTTGGCAGGAGTCAGATGCCATCTATCACATGCAGGGTCGCCGAATCCGAGGACGCCTGCCGTAGTGTTGATACCAAAACGGCGCAATTCCCTGTCGGCTTCCGGGCCTTTACCCTGAAAGAGACAATTGACAAAACGCGCTGGGGTAGTCAGGTTTTCAAAAAAATTACCAATGCAGACACGAGCGGGTCGCGGCACTATCTTTTCATATGTCTGTATAACGGGCTTTGCGACCCAAAAATAAAATCTGTCATTAATACCGAACATCGCCCGGTTCCAAGGTTCGATCGGGTCCGAGACGGTCACCTGCCTCTGGGACAAGTCCTTTTCAAATTCATCAAAGGCGGCCTCGCCAGATGAATTGACGTCCACGGATGATGCTGCCGGCAAATTCGGAGTGTTCCGGGCAGAGGATGCACAACCAGCAACTGTAACAAGCCAAATCATAATCAGGAAATAATATCTCATTGGTCATTCTCTTCTTCGGCATGCTTAGCCTTAGGCTCCTTGCCATAGGGCTTAATCAGGACCAGTAATTGCGGCAGCAGGGTCAACGAGGCCAACAGGGCCATAGTGATAGCCAGCACTGTCAACAGACCAAAGTATATTGTTGGGATGAAATTCGACAGGCTCAGGATGGAAAACCCGATGACTAATGTCACCGTGGTATAGTAGATGGCATGGCCGATGCTGTCGTGCGACTGGTGCAGCGCCTCATGGTAGTTCCTGTTAGTCTCGACCTCGTGTTTGAATCGGTGAATGTAGTGTATTGTGTCGTCGTCGGCCAGACCGACACCAATGGCAGCGATGGTAATGGTCATCATATCCAGCGGAATATGCAGCCAACCCATGACACCCAGCACGCAACTTATGGCCAGCAGGTTCGGGAATATCGCAATAACCGCAATCCTCAGAGACCGGAACAATATCACAAATGTCCCCATAAGGGACAATGTGGCAAAACCCATGGTTACTATTTGGGAGGTGTACAGGCTCTGAAGCATGTTATTGTACAGTACCAGTGTACCGGCCAGGTGTACCTGCTCTGGCTTGAAGCCGAGCCTGTCGGTTAGGTCTGCCCGAATCTTTTTTAGCAGCTCGTTGCGGTTCAATGAGGGGGTTGAGTCCTTGATACGTACCGCAACGCGAACCTGGTTGTGTTCAACTGACACGTATGGCCTGACAAGCATCTGCTTTAGTTTATCGGGTATCTGATTGAACAGCAAGGCCAGTTCCACGTTATCCAGAGGCTTGCCGTCGTTGACTCGCTCTATCATCCTTACGAGGGTCACTACAGATAGCACCTTTCCCGTTTCAGGCAGGTTGTCAAGATAGTCGTGCACAGCGGCGATGCGTTCCATCTTCTCGGGTGTTAACCAGTATTTTTGTTTAGTCTCCTGTGAGGAGGTCTCGATATCCTCGAACTTATCGAACACATCCTCGGTGTTGGCCGTGGTATTGGACGAGGTCGTCTCTGACGGCGCTGTCTGTCCAAAGTCAATGACCACATCGAGAGGCGTGGTCCCGCCGAGCTGCTGGTCCAGGACCTTCATCCCCTGGTGTATCTCGGTAGTCGATTTGAAGTAGTTGATGAAACAGTTCTCCACCTGAAGTTTGCGTATCCCCAAGACATTGACGAACAACAACACCGCACTGGCAACGATAATCAAGGTGCCGTGGGCCATTGTGAATCGGCCCAGCAT
>CAZICK010000145.1:0-1998 GCA_964537505.1 uncultured Pirellulales bacterium | reverse complement strand
GTACCGAACCATGAGATGGATAGTCATGGCCAACGTAATGATTAGTTGAAGGGAAATGAAGTTGGAACTGATGACCGTTACTTCCCAGTCTAACCAGCCCAGGAATCCCACAGTGCAGGCTACGGAAACCAAACAGGTCAATATGGGCAGGATGACCCAGTAGATTCTGCGGAAGATGACCGCGATGGTGAGCACCAGCAGCAGGAATACCGCGGTCCCGAAAACCCTCAGGTCGCTTTTGATGAAGCTTATCATGTCGTCGGCTATCATGCTCATCCCGCCAAGAAACAAGACGCCGTCCTGGCGATACCGGTCCATTATCGCTCGGATGGCTATGATGTCGTCGTGACGCTGTTGACGGACCTTGTCGTGGTACTGAGCGAACTGACGGACCACAATCTTCAACTCGACCTGCTTAGCAGGCGTCAACAAACCTGACGCCCTCTTCTCATGCAAGGCGTTTCGTCGCTCCACGAGGTCTTCGTAGTGAAGATCTTTGGGGAACGTGATTAGTATCGCCGTGGTTTTCAGGTCAGGACTGACCAGAAGGTCATTGTAGAGGGGGCTTTCCTTTAGCTCCTTTCTGGCCAATGCCTTGTCCACGTCGGGTGACTCCAGGGTGCGGGTCGTCGAGCCCAGTTCCTTGAGGGGGATCGGCGGACTCTCCAGCAGAGGCACATCCAAGATCGTCAGCACAGACTCGACGTCGCTCACACACTTCAGGTCGTCGCGAAGCCGCCCCAGTTGGCTAAGCACCCTGTCCGAGAAGAGGTCTTCATTCGGTTTAAATGCCAGAATAAGAGAGTCATTACCCCCATACCGGGAGTGTATCTGACGGGCATACTCGAGGTCCTGGTCGTTCTCCAGAAGCAGCGTCTCCTCAGAAGCGTCCAGCCTGAAATATTTGATTCCAAACCCGAGAAAAACTACCGCTGCCAGCATGCAGACAAGCACTATCCTCGGATTTTTCAGAATCACCCTGTTGAAAAAAGATTGTGTCAGCGAACGATATCTCATTATCATACCGGCCCGATTGAGTAAATTGTACATCACTGAGTCGGCGGTTTCTCCAACTGATCAAATAAATCCTTAACGCTGCCTCGGTGAAGAATATCATCGAATTGCGACCGGTATGTCAGGAGAATGCTGATGCCCTCTATTTCTACATCATAGATTTTCCAGTATTCGTTCATCTTGATCCTGCCGGCTTTATCCATCTTGTAAAGCTTGTATAGTATCGCAGCTTCATTGTCGTTGGATATCAGCACCATAGGTATGTGGATGGCGTTATGCTTTTGTATTGCGGGTTTAAATAAGACTTTTTCATTCTTGTAGAGCGTGATTTTATCCAGATAAAAGCTCTTGAGACGTTCAGCGAACAACTCCGTAAATCTCTTGTGTTGAGGAGCCGTCAATTTCGGCCAGTGTGTTCTGCCCAATACCAGCTTTGCCATCAGCTCGGAATCAAAAATCGGGCTTATGATTCTGTCGATTATCTTCTTTTTAAGTTTCTGATCCAGCTCTTTGTTCTGAAGGACCGTGACAACGGCATTCCACTTTGCCTCCAACAATTCGTTTGGGTCGTTCGGATCCTTAACAAATGCGTCCCACCTGCTCCACCACAGTTCATTTGGGTCGTTCGCATCCAACGCAGCGGAATCCGATTTGCCCCCAAGATGCTCGTTTGCGTCCTTCGGACACTTTTCATCCGCATTGACAGTATGCCCCAACACCAGCAGAACCAGAACCACACACCAAAGACCTGTTATACAGGTCATAGACCTTTGTTTAACTGAGATTTCCATAAGCATACCTCAATAGCAATGATAATTCTTCTGACTGTCATTAATTAACAAATCCATCTTAAAACGCAAGTACTTTCTGTACTTGCGTACAGTTTTCACCCCGACAATCTGACTGTTTTTACATATTGATGAGCTAAGATTGACGCCTGCGTCAAAAGTAGTTCGCCACTTAAAAATATCACAACTTATTGTA
>CAZICK010000144.1:0-4978 GCA_964537505.1 uncultured Pirellulales bacterium | reverse complement strand
AGATGCCTGCGAGACGATCAGGCCACCGGCCGCATTGCCCCAGTCGCCGCCGTTGACCAGGTAGCAATTTAGACCACTGGGGGTATGGTTGTTTCCGGTTGATACGGAACCCTGAAGGTTTCCAGTAGCCTGGTCCCGGCCGTATGTACCGCCCCAAGCAATCCAGCCGTCCCTGTCGTAGCCGAGCCAGCCTGGGATATCGGCCAGGGTGCCGGAGGTTTGGTCGGAAAAGTTATACTGTCCGACATCTATTGGGCAATCGGGTCCTACGCCCTGCGTCCAGCCGGGACTTGATAAGGTCCCGGTGATCGTAGTCGAATCCGGTTTGTAAATCGTTTCAAAATCACAATTTGGCACAGTGACTGTGCCGCCACCAGCAGAATAAGTTGTCGCGTTTGCCGGAGACGATGCAGTACCTACGTTTGGCGTACTGTCAGAGTCGCGCATTTTCACTGTGTAGGTGTACTGTGTGTTGGGACTCAGCCCGGTATCGTTATAGACAGGGTTGGTTACCCAGCCGCTGTCTGTTCCGCCGGAATGGCCGGTGGTTTCATCGAAGTAGTACTGAACCGGGCCGGTGGCATCGGCGCCTATCGTGGCCGTCATCGTAATCTCTGTGCTGCTTACCGCAGTGGGAGGCGAGGCAAACGTCGCGGGATTAGGCATCGGCGCAAGGTCATCATAGGTGGTGATAGTGTAATCGATATCACTTATTGTCTGGTCAAAATCGCCGTTAACCTCATCAAATTGTTCGAGTCTGACCCGCCAGTAAATGGTGCGAGTAGTATCCCAGTGCTCGTCAATGACGTAGTTTTGACTTTCTCGCATTGTGACCCAGCCAAGGGGGCTTGGTATGCCACTTTCCTGAGTCATATTGGATATCTGAAATGGTGTTGTGTAAGTAGCGAAAAATGTTGCATCTACGGATTCAAATACACCAGCTAATCCAGGAGCAGTATAGACGTATTTGTTCATGGAATCAACATAATCAACCCAATATGTTTCGGGTGCATGGACTGTTAAAGTGTTGCCGTTTGCTGTAACGTTGGCGGGGGCATAAGTTCGATCAGCCGGTTTATATAGTGTTACGGCCGGGTCGCCATAGTTCATGTGTGCAGTAAGGATGTATGACTTGATCGCATTCTCATTTTTTGCAGCCTGTATATTTATTGAATATAGATGTGCTTCTCCCGTTGTTGCGCCATTCATAAGTGCTGTGAAGAAGGCTTCTCTGGAGACGAATTTGTCTGAACCGGTTCCGCGACACCAGGCATTAAAACATACGGCACCTTCTCCGGCCAGCACAACAGCATTCGTGTCATCCCAGTCGTACTGTGTATAATTTCTATATTCATCCATAGCTGCCATATCACAGCCTCCGCCCTCGACTAAACCAACAGTCCAGGGGCTATTTTCCAGGAATTCATCGCGTGCTATACCATAAGGCCAGCCGTGTTCATCCTGGATAAATATGCCATATATTTTATAATCGTACTCAGGTAAGTACATGTACTCGTCAACAGTGAAGCCGCGATTTTCAAGTTTACGCGGAACACAATACAAAGAATCCTCAAATTCCTCTGTACACTGGTGGTACACATGGTCTGCCGCGGGAAGATACTGGAGATCGTTGTATGTCAGACATCGCGAGGCATTGAGGGTGAAGAAAGTGACATCTTTCCCGACGATTCGGCCTACTGCTATTTCATAAAGCGGGTCATCATCTACATCGGCGAAATAACTGTCGTTCATGACATAATCACACCAGCCTGGATCGGTACTGAAGGCGTGAGCACAAGGCAGTACCTGCAGTACGCCTACCATTGCCATGTATTTGGGATAATGACCTATTTGGTTATGATATTCCTGCAGTTTTTCCTTTAGTTCCTGATCGGATGGATAGCTAAATCTAAGCTCACCATAAATCAGGGGCGGTGTGTTGTATGTGCACATTCCTACTGTATAGCGTTTTCCATTTATAGTCACCTCACACGTACGGGGGCAGAATTCTCCGGAGTCTCCGAAATCGCCATCATCGTTGAAATCAATAAACGCAGCCTCGAGATTATTGTAATCGCCACTAGTCATTCTAGCAATGACGAAATCATGCGTCTCACCGTTGATTGTAAATTCGCCGAGAGGGTAATTGAGGTTTTGGGGGTCAGAGTACTTGTAAGGAGGGTCGGTATTGGCCGGCAATCCGTTGGGTTTTGTTGTTGTTTGTGTGTTATGGAAAAATGGAGTATTCCATTGTGTATTATAATTCAATGCAGCCACCGCACCATTTCTTGCCGCGGCGAGTAATGCGGCCGAAAGTGAGCCTTTTGGTGCATAATCTGACATTGTTCTATCATTCGTATTGCATACAGCAAGATATTCCACCGGATATCCATTGTTTTGCATCCAGGTTATTATAGCCTTGTCATTTGCCAGAGAAGTCTGTGCAACGCCAATGCCTGAGAGCTGGGTGGTTACGGTACTGTTGCCGTTGACCGTCAGTGCGGTGGAACATTGCAGATCGTTGTCTATAACACTGATAGCTGAGGAGGATAGCCCGGTGGATGAATTGAAGAACAACAAAGGAACTTCCATCCGTCCAGCCAGTGCCGAGGCCGCCAGTGCGCCCGCGTAGTCACTGTCGCCGGCCAGGACAACGCTGGTGGTTGTCGTCCAGTGAGTCTGGGCCAAGTAACAGGACACCGCGTCGAGCGTACTGTTAGGGTTGATCTCGTAGGTATTGGCTGGATTGTATAGTCGCAGATACTCGGTTACCTCAGCAGTCTGCGAGCCCTCCAGGGCGATAACCGAGGGTCCACTCGTATTGATCGCAGCCGATGCCGGGATGGCCGCCAGGAATGCAAGGTCTTTCCAACTGGCGCCAGTAGCAGGAACCGGTACCAGGAAAGTGTTCCTGCCTGCGACCGGCGATGGCATGGTAGTAAGGCTCCAGATGTCGCCGGTAGTGGTGCCCAGGGTGTTGATTGCGTCGATACGCCAGTAGTAGGTCGTACCGGCACTGAGGGTGCTGAGGCTGTAAGTGATCGCTGTTTGATTGCCCTTGAATTCGCCGCTATCAGGGGTGGAATCCGTACCGAAATAAACGTCATAAGATTGGGTGCCCGCACCGGCCATCCAGCTCAAGTCGGCATCGGGATCGATTCCTTCGGCAGTGTCGAACGGATGTGGGACAATGGCCTTAGCGGGTGGGCTGACGGTAAAGCTCCATACATCTCCAGTAGTGGTACCGGCAGCGTTGACTGAGTCGATACGCCAGTAGTAGGTGTTTGCAGTCATTGTGCCCGGATCGTAAGTGGTTGGGGTCTGATTGCCCTTTAATTCGCCGCTGTCGGGAGTTGGGTCGGTACCGAAGTAAACGTTACTGGACTGCGAAAAAAGACCGGCGGTCCAGCTCAAGTCCACATTGGCCGTGACGTGTGAGGCACCATTAGCCGGGCTTGGGCTCGTGGGCTGTCCAGGAGGGCTAGGCTCGGACTCCATTATCTGCACACCACGTGGGCCGATATGATTGAAATCATCTCCCCATATCTGAACTGAAAAAGAAGAACCCGATGCGCCGTTGTAAACTATATAGTTACAGGGAGTGGTATCATTGACGTACTCGGTGAAAGTGCCGTCAAACAATTCGTCCATAACGGTAAAAGCCTGCTGGGCATCGTTAAAAACAATTGTGGCTTTATCGTCGCCGCTCCAGGCTGAACAGCAACCCAGGTAAATAATCACATCGTAATAGTCAAAGGGGATACTTGATACTGTAAAATCGAATATCAGTGATCCGTCATAAGGATCTTCGGTGCCCCTGCCATGACCATCCATCATATCCGCATTGCCGTTGCCAAGCAGAGTGGTACGTTTTGCGGTCCAATAGTAAGGAGCGTAGTTACGTACCTTATCCACTTTGATTGTTGCCGTAGAGGCCAGCGTGCTCGTTATCTGCATAGAGCTGGTCCCGTTATAGTTTTCCCAGACGTCTGTATTCCAGGCACCGACACCGGCATACTGACCTGCTTCCAACGTTACAGTTTGTTGCCAATCTGTTTGATTCCAGCCGGATGCGGCATCTCCATAACCATAAAAGTTAACACTAAAGATATCCTCTACGGCCTTCGCTGTCCCGGTAAACATCAGCAGGACACACATCACGGTCATCAACATTGCTGCTTTTTTCAAAACATTTTTTCTACACATAGCATTTACTCCTTATACAAAAAAACATTATTGCGTCCTCGACACATATTGAGGACATACGAAATACACATACACACACTTCTCGAATATTGTCAAACCCGTTCGGTACTCGATTCGATGTTGGCGCAGCGCAACTGCCTGTTATAGAAGAGCTTACTGTTGGACAACACCCCATTCAATCCTGTGATGACAGGCAACCTAGAAAACTTCGTGCCGGATTCGATCCTGATCATATACGCCTCCGCCAGCATAAGAAACAACCAGATGACTGCAATGATAGTAAATCACATTTCTTTTGCAAGTTTTTTTTATTATTTTTCAACAAATTTATTATTATTTTCCAGCAAATGACGTAACTCATTGATATTGCTTGGTTTCTACCCTGCATATTTCATAGGGATATCGATTTCACGACGGAGGGGGATTTTTCTCGATCTGTCATAGAAATAGCCTTTCTGTTGGAGTATGGCTTCTAGTATAACTACTTATACTACAAACAGTTAGACTATTTGTTCATCAAAAAATACGAAAATCTATGAAAGTGCGAGTTCGCACTTTTTCTTGTGTGTTCCTTATACGCAAAGCCAGAACAGGGCCTTTGGGGGCCAAGAGAAGGTAATTTTATACGTTAGCGGAATATTCATCGAAAACATGATGCCAGCATCAAAATAATTGTGAAAAGTTGATTCCAGTACCATAGCAGAATTTTTACGCGTGAATATTGACGCCTGCGTCAAAAGTAGTTCGCCACTTAAAAATATCACAACTTATT
>CAZICK010000143.1:0-5260 GCA_964537505.1 uncultured Pirellulales bacterium | reverse complement strand
GGATACAGCAGTTCTTAGCCTCGTGTTCTGTACAGATTCTTATGAGGAACCTAATATTCTTTCCTTGGGTGTCATAGTATGAAAAACTGCGAAAGTTAACTTCAATACTTATCGTATTTTCCGCTAATGACTTTCCTGACAGCTTCAAGGTAGCCGAATCCATATTTTATATCAGGGAGAAGGTAACTTCCTTCGACCCATTTGCAAAAAATGGTATGGACAAAGCTTCGTCCCATTTTTCTCTTCGCTCCATAGCTTGAACACCCCATTGAACATAATCTTCAGGTTGAGACCCACTCCACCAATTGTAGCTGGTAACACTATCTGCACCCAATGCTTCGATTTGATGCAGTATTTCTTCATTCGGGCCAGATCATATCACCAAACCTCTCATCATGATGACACGAAGGCCATACATACGCAGCCAACTTATATTCATCGTTGGAACATTGATCTTTCGCTTTTGCTGCTGCTCGATGTGTGGCGTGGAAGCCGGATGTGTTTTTCTGACTGCTGCAGCCGGCAGGGAATGCCTGGGCGATAACCAGTGCCAGGATTGTGATATTTATTTTTCTCATCTTTATGCCCCTTACTAAAACTGGCTCGCAAAGCATCCTGTTTAGTAATCCTCACCGTTAAGACTCCTGACAACCGACTCCTGCCAGGCCTCAAGTTGCGTTCTCATCGTTTTACTTCTTACGACCTGCTCCGCGACGAGATTCTTTTTTTCGTCCGCGTCTTCTGAAAGGTTATACAGTTCTATCTCCACGTTCCCGCCCTCGTCCTCCATCCGATGCAGCTTCCACGGCCAATCAAGCCATGCACCATGTCCCGGAAAACTGTCTGTCGGATATTTCTTCGTTATCTTCCCAGCGTCCAAATAAAGCCTCGCCGCGTCATTGATTTCTTTTCCCTGACTTTGTGCCTCAAGCAGTTCGCTCATCCATTTATGGCTTGGCACACTGATCCCTTTGGCCGGATAATCCCAAAACCCCATCGGCTTAGGCCTGTCCTTCATCCGGCCCTCAATCAACCCGACAAGGCTTATACCATCCAGCGGCGGTTGCGTCTTCATCTTCACCCCGGCAATCTCCAGAAGCGTCGGATATATATCCGTAGTAGTGCAAGGCATGTTTGTTATGGCCGGCTTGTTAATACGCTTAGGCCATTCGAGGATCGCCGGCACCCGCAACCCACCCTCGTACACCTGCGATTTGTGCCCGCGACCGCCAGTCGCCCCAAACTGGGGCAATCCACCGTTGTCGCTGCAATACCATACGATAGTGTCCTTCTCAATACCAAGACTTCGCAATTCCTTACGAAGCCTGCCGACAGCACAGTCCATCCCGGCGATCTCACCGTAGAAATTCTTCTTTTTGCCCTGGTCCTCGTATGCCTTACCGAATTCATCGTCGGCTCTGTGCGGATCGTGCGGCGATCCAAACCACACCACCGCAAAAAACGGCTCCGACCCGGATTCATGCTTGCGAATAAACTCAATTGCCGCGTCAACTGTCACCAGAGAGCTTTCACCCTTTGTCTGGATTGCCACACCTTCCCGGCTTAAGATCGCATCGTTGTCAAAGAAATTCGGAGCCGACAACCACTCATCAAACCCACACTTGCCAGGGCTGACTTTACCACCCTTAAGCACCGACCCGATATGCCACTTGCCGAAATGCCCTGTAATATATCCAGCGGACTTCAATGCCTGCGCTACAGTTACTTCCTGCGGCCTGAGTGAATATCCCCATCTAAAGCACCCAAATCGATTCGGATGCCTTCCCGTCATGACACTGCCCCTCGTCGGACTGCACACCGGGGCAGCCGCATAGAATCTATCGAATCGAAGACACTCACCAGCCATCGCGTCAAAGTTCGGCGTCTTAAGCACTGGATGTCCGTTGTAACCCATATCACCCCACCCCTGATCATCCGCCATCACAAGGATGATATTTGGCTTTTTGCCTGTCTTCTTACTTCGGCTCAATACGTTACTATTGCAGCCTGTCATCGCAACCCCGACCACGCCATATCCAACCGCCTCCATAAACCTGCGACGACTGATCATATTACTTGCCTTTCGTTAACTTTCGCAGTTTTTTTAACCCAATTTTCACTCAACAGCTACCCTGCAAGTATTTCTGGAGGTTGCCTCATGCTATTGTTATGTGTCAAACTCTTCTATTTTAGCGGTTTTGCTGGGCCGCCACAGGCCTAGAATCACCGCCGTCAGAAAAACCATGAAAGTCAAACATAAACCCAAAATATTTTTACCGACCAATTGCCCATGAGCGTCGATCAAGAATCCGCCCTCATTGGCAAGATCACTGTGGAGATTCCATACGAGCAGTGCTCCCAAGATCAGCGGTGCGACCAGACGTATAGACCATTCCCACCAAATGCCCACTTTCCAATCGCTGTTTTGGTTGGCGTGACTGCGCAGTTTGCCCAGGTCGAAAACCCATCCCAAAACCAAACATTCGATAAGTCCCACAAACACTATGCCCCAGGTGCCTTCGTTAACGAAACCGTCGATCGTGCCCAGCCAGTTGATGCCGCCTCTGGTAGTAAACAGCAGCCCAACCGTAAAGCCGACCACCGACATCACGGCCAAAATACTGGTGCGCTTCCAGCCGGTTTTATCCATCATGCTCGCCAGGGTTGCCTCGGTAATGGAAAAAGCCGAATCGATACCCAACAGCAGCAGGGCAATGAAAAATATCACGGAAAACACATTAGACCACGATGGCAATTGCGACAGCGCCTCTGGAAAGGCAACAAAAGCTAAACCAACCGAACTGCTGCCTTCGAGCACCTGCTCGACCGGGATGTTTTGCTTTAAGGCATAGGCGCCCATCGTCGAAAAAACAGCTATGCCGGCGACGAAACTGGTGCCCATATCCGCCAAACCAATAATCAGGGCATTGTTGTTGAGATCGCTTTTGCGGTGGAGAAAACTGGCGTATGTCACCATTACGCCAAAGGCAATGGTCATAGAGAAAAACACCTGCCCAAAGGCGGCCCGCCAAACATGTGGTTCTTTAAGAACCGCCCAGTCCGGTTCCAAATAATATTCCAAACCCTGTATGGCGCCTTCAAGCGTCAACCCTCGAACCATAAGAATAATCAACATTATCCATGGGATCAGCACCGTCCAAAGCACAATCTTACCGACCAACTTAAGGCCTTTGAAAATACACAGATACATAACCGCCCATATAACCGCCGTGGCCGCCACGATGGGCCAGCGCAGTCCGCCCAGGCTCAATGTTTTCGTATCCTGCAGATAGTCTTTATAGAAGAAATCGCCAGCATTATTGGCATTTTGAGTCCAGGGCAGAGGATCGGAAAAACTGAAGACAAGATAATTTAAGCACCATGCCAGAACAACAGAATAATAGCAGACAATTATAAAGCTCAAAATGATTGGCCACCATCCGACAAATTCCCATCGCCGTCCCACACGCTTGAAAGCGCCTGGTGCGGCCTGCTGGGTGAGGTGCCCAAGTGAAAACTCCATAATCAACAAGGGAATACCAATAACCAGCATAGCGACAATATAAGGAATCAGAAACGCACTGCCGCCGTTACTGTAGCATTCATGCGGAAAACGCCAAACATTGCCCAGTCCCACGGCCGAGCCGATCGCCGCCATGACAAAACCCATACGAGAACCCCAGTTTTCACGAGTTTCTTTCATATTCATAACTGTTTGCAAATACAGAAGTAAACACTGTCTGGTTTGGCTAAACTGTACTTATTGATAACCTTGGATCAAAACATACCAAGGCTTTGTATGGCGTGTTAGCCGTCCCGTTCCCTTACAACCTCGTTTTTTTGAGGTTTTTCGGGTAGGAATTCCTCGCTGATTAGACGAGGTAAGGACAACTTTGGCGATGTAAGGCCAAGCAGTTCCAGACTGTTTCGCTCGACGATACCACGCAACTGTTCACGCGGCACAGCGGGTAAAACCGAGTCCAGCGTAATCTTATTGAGGTTGTAAAGTGCTCCAACAACTGCTTTTACGGAATGATTAGGGAAATCACTGGCGAAAAGCAGCTTCTCGATTACGCCATATTCGTAAGCTAAGGTTAAAGAGCGGTATGCCTGCCATGGTCTGTTGACCAGTCCGGCGACATCGGCGTAAATGTTTGGATGCTTGGTCAGTATCGCCAGTGTCTGTTCGATCCATGGGAAACCCAGGTGAGAGACCACTATTTTCAGGTCTGGAAAACTGCGAGCCACCTCATCCAGTGCGGCCGGCTGAGCGAATTCCAGCATGGCCTGGCACGGTAACGTTTCGCCATTGAGAAAATAAATCGGCATAAGTAACTGCTGCGCCAATTGATACAACCGCATAGCACGACTGTCGCAAGGATGAAATCCCTGGCAGGCGGGGCTGAGTACCAGGCCGGCGAAATGCTGTTCCTGTTGTAAGCGGGGTAGCTGGTCGAGGCAGTCTGGCTGGGTTGGGTCGATTCCGGCGAAGGCGATGGTGCGGTCTGAGTGTGTGGAAACGTAGTCACTTATGAAGGTGTTTGGTATTTTGGCGTTCAGGAGGTTGCAGGTAAACCCAAGCACTATAACGACTTGCGCATGTGAGCAGGAGTCCTGGTGCTGTTGTGGTTTGGCTGGTAGTGAACTGGCGGCACCCAGGCATGAGAAGGATTGGGCCTTTCCTAACTGACTGAGAGACGGCCAAATGTGACTGTGACAATCAATGATCATAAGCTATTGCCAATAAAAGATATACAATAATAACAATCTGAATAAATGACGTTCTTGCCTTGTCAAGATTGCCCTTTGAATCAGAACTTCCCGAGTAGTATATCTGGATGAGGAGTAAATGTAAAATGGAAAAAAATATCAGGAATGATGCCAAGGCAAACAAATATGTGATAGTGCAGGGAAGTGTTGTAAGTCTTTATTTTTCGTTATGGGAAATTGATGTAAGTGCTTATTTTACGTTGCTGGAATTGATGTAAGTGCTTATTTTTGCGTAACGATTATAACGATTAGGTAAGATGGGTAAGAAAAAACCGCGAAATTCGGATGAATTCTGATGAAAAGTGATGTGGTTTGGACTATGTTTGCGCTATGTTTGTACTATGTTTGTATGTAGTTTGTAGTATGTTTTGATGAAAAGTCAACCACCAAGTCGCGAAGACACAAAGGACACTAATGGGTCAAGATAAAAAATGAGAAGGACACGAAGATTTTAGAAGACACTAAAAGAGTGAGAGAGTTTTATTGGGTA
>CAZICK010000142.1:0-5293 GCA_964537505.1 uncultured Pirellulales bacterium | reverse complement strand
CAACTGTCTATATTACTCAAACTGACCGCTTTGAGCTGGCAAGCACGCATAACTATTTTACGAACACTTAGTTATAACGAATAAGTGCAACGCCAATCTCAAAACTACTAGTGCCTCGTGCCTGTTGCCTATTGCCTTCAAACTGGCCGATTCGTTAGAATCGGCCAGTTTGAGTATATTAATCTTCCGACATGTAGCCCGCCACATTCGAGAAAAATCCCCCTCCGTCGTGAAATCGATACCCCTATGAAATATGTAGGGTAAAACCCAGGCAATATCAATGAGTTACGTCATTTGCTGGAAAATAATAAAAAATTTGTTGAAAAATAATAAAAAAAACTTGCAAAAAAATTGTGATTCGCTATCATCGCAGTTAGCTGGTTGTTTCTTATGCCAGTGGAGGCGTATATGATCAAGATCGAATCCGGCACAAAGTTTTCTGAGTTGCCTGTCGTCGCGGGTCGAATGGAGCGTTATTCAACGTTAAGTTCTTCTACAACAAACAGTTGCGCTGCGCCAACATCGAATCGAGCGGTGAACAGGTGTTAATGTGTATGAACGTACGCCCTCAATGTGTATTGAGGACGCCATAATATTCTTCTGGTAAAGGAGTAATGTGTCATGTGTAGAAAAAATGTTTTGACAATTGTAGCTGTGGCGGTTTTTGTGTTCGGCTTCGCCATCAATCGGGCTGGGGCTATTGCTGAGGATTGGAATTGGAACTTAGTCACTAGCTGGACCCCAGATAATGTTGTGCCTGGCAGCTTCATTAATCTGGGGCAGACAGGATTACGGGTCCAATTGAACCAGGATGGAGGCACAACACTGACGGTGAAGTACGTCTGGCCCGGATCACCGGCCGATGGAAAGGTCCAGGTCGGTGACATCATCACTGGCGCCAACGGATTGACTTTTGTAACCCCCCATACAACCGGACCATGGGGATGGGATACCTCCATAAAGTACGGGTACGACGGTCCTTGGCGCGATGCGGCTGTGGCGATTGAAAACAGTGAGGCCGGCAGTGGCGTGCTAACCCTCAAGAGACAAGGGAAGCCAGACGCTAGCCTTAACCTGAATCCCATTGGCGGGTTTTCTGCCACCTTCCCATTTAACTGTCCAAAATCAGACCTGATTGTCAACGAGGCCCTGGCCTACCTGGCCCTGCAACAAGAGGCCAACGGTTCGTGGCGAGGATCAGATCAGGTTGTCACTCCAATAGCGGCCCTGGCCCTGCTGGCATCCGGCCAGAGCCAGTATGACGATGAAATCAAAGACGCAGCCGACTATTGTGCAAACAACGTCAAGGCCTATGAGGGGGGTTTACACATGTGGACTCTGGGGTACTGGGGTGTCTTTCTCAGTGAGTACTATATCAAAACCGGTGATGTTACAGTACTGCCGGGCCTGCGTGAGATACGCAAGGGTGTACGCCGCATGTCGAGTCCCAAGGGTTGGGTTCAGCATCTAAAAGTCGGAGATCCGGGCCAGGGTGGCTACAATGAGATGAGCCTGGGTACGGGCCATATAATGCTTACAGAAGCCATATTGGGCAAGTGTGGTTTCATTATAGAGCCCGTGCGAATGGAGGCGCTGCATGATTACCTGTATCATTCCTTGTCCCCCAATGGCTATATGCATTACGAGGCATCGGTAACACCCTGGCTGGACAATGCCGACTTCGGCCGTACAGCAACGGCCGCTGTGGCTAACTATATAGCAGATATGGACGCCAGTTACGAAGCTGATGCGCTCCTGTCGGCCAGCTTTATCGGTGGGTATCCCCAGTGGTGGACAGAGACCCACGGCTCGTCACTGACGGGCATGACCTGGGCGGGTCTTGCTTGCGCGGTCAATAATCCATCGGATTACCGTGATTTAATGGACTATGCCAAATACTGGATCACCAGCTCACGCACGGGAGACGGCAGCTTTGTGATGCAGCCGACACGCTCGCCGCAATCTATGAACGGTTATGACGGGTTCCCCAGGGAATTCCTCACAGCTATCATTGCCTTGAACCTTTCGGTGAAAGATAAAGAGCTTCTCATTACCGGGGCAGACCGCATTGTACCGGGAATCACCGGAACGCTCACGGGTGATCCTCTGACCGCGTATAATCAAGTGGCCAACGGACAGTATGGCGCTGCATGGAACACCCTCTACGGCGACACTTCCAGCGACGCGAATATTATCCGTACTTACCTCTTGCGCCGCACCCGAGCGGTGGTCGATGAAATGCAAACCCTGCACTTTGCCAATGACCTCTATGGCCTGCAGCAGTGGATTCTGAATACCGCTTCCTATGCGGGCATCGGCATGTATGATCAGGCCAAGACCGACTCGGAAACCGTGCTGCAAGGCGGTAGCAACCCGTTGATTGCCATTGGTCAGACCTACTACAACTGGTTGACCGCTATTGAAGACGATGGCTTAGTGGCATCCCTGGACAACTTGAACGGTTTGGAGGCCTTTGCCGGCAACAACAGCGGCAATGAGTATGGTCCCATGGCCCAGGGCATGGTTAATTTTGTGTGGAATACGCATGCCGGTCTTGTTCCGTGCTCTCAGGAGGAACCCTATGCCTGGCGTTACGTCATCTCCGACCCCGGTGGTGGTTGGAATACGGCCGCTTACAATGACTCAGGCTGGAGCGTGGGTAATGCCGGTTTTGGCTATTCCTCAGACGTCAATCTCAAGATGCCAATACGTACTAATTGGTCCACAAGCAGCATTTGGCTGCGTCATAACTTTACTTTGGGTAAAACTGTATGGGAAGCAAGTCTGTATGGCTGTGTGAATGCTACCGTGTATGTCTATCTCAATGGAACCGAAATCTTTAACAATAATTCCAGTGGCTGGGGCAGCAATACTTACTATGGCATCGACGGCGTGATTTCAAATCTACATACCTATCTCAACCAGGGTGATAACGTGCTGGCCATTCGTGCAACGAAAACAAGTGGCGAGAGGTGGATTGATATGGTATTGATGACTCGGAGTGATACCGGTGTCACCAACTTCAACTTCATTACAAACTCTCCTCCGGTTGCCCAGCCCCAGACGGTGAACTGTTGGCCGAATCAAAGCCTTCCGATTACCCTCAGTGCCACCGACCCGGATGGGCAAACAGTATCATCGTATAACGTTGCCACCCAACCGAGTCAGGGGCAACTCACCGGAACCGCCCCAAATCTGACTTACACTGCCAATAGTTCTGCTGCCGGCACGGATAGCTTCACCTTTGCCGCATCGGACGGTACGGCCTGGAGTGTGGAGACCCAGATCACGATTAATATCGAAGGAGGCCCGCCAGTCGCACCCACGGTGATCAACTCCGCCGCAACAAACATCACCGACGATTCGGCCAGGCTCAACGGCCAGGTGACCAATACCGGTGGTGAAAACCCAACGGTTACCATCTACTGGGGTGACAACGATGGCGCAACAACACCTGGCAACTGGGATCACAGTGAAGGTATGGGTATCCAGGGTGGAGCCTTCTATAAAGACATTTCCCTCCTTATTCCTGATACCACCTATTACTTCCGTTGTTATGCCTCCAACTCCATTGGCAATGACTGGGCTGACAGCACAGCGTCTTTTGCCACCCTGCCGCCGCCCAATGCGCCGACGGTGGTCAACTCCGGCGCAACAGCCATCACCAGCGATTCGGCCAATCTCACCGGTCAGGTGACTGATACCGGTGGTGAAAACCCAACGGTTACCATCTACTGGGGTGACAACGATGGCGCAACAACACCTGGCAACTGGGATCACAGTGAAGGTATGGGTATCCAGGGTGGAGCCTTCTATAAAGCCATTTCCGGCCTTACTCCTGAGACCACCTACTTCTTCCGCTGTTACGCGTCGAACTCGGCCGGCAACGACTGGGCCGACTCGACCGCTCAGTTCAATACCCTTGCAGTGGGTGTCGTGCCGAACGGCGGTTTTGAAACGATTTACAAACCGAACTCGACTACGATCACTGGAGTGTTATCACCTTCGGGCAGTGCCTGGACCCAGGGCGTAGGACCGGATTGCCCCATAGATTCCGGACAGTACAACTTCTCCGACCTAACCACCGGCGCCCTGGCCGACATCCCCGGATGGCTCGGCTATGACAGGGACGGGTGGATCGCCTGGGGCGGCACCTATGGACGCGACGAAACCACTGGGAACCTTCAGGGTTCCGTAGCAAACCAAAGCAACCATACCCCCAGTGGCCTAAATTGCTTCTTGTCCAACGGTGGTGCCTGGGGCAATGCGGCCGGTGCGCTGATCGTCTCTGAAACCTCTTTCGCCAACATCCTCAGCGGCGCCACATATACGCTTTCGATGTACGCAATGGGCGATGCAACTCCTGTGGTTCTTAAACTGTTGGCAAACGGAGTAGAAGTTACGCCCACTTCCTCGGTGTCTCCGACTTTAAGCGGTACCTGGCAGGCATTCACCAGAACCTATGACGATGGAGATCTTACCGGTTATGTTGGTCAGGCTATTACAATTGTATGTGGCCTCGGCCGCAACGCCGCAGGCGCCCAGACCCAGTTTGACGACGTATCGCTTACCCAGGTCGGCGGCGGTCCTGATACTGACCCGCCAACGCCTAATCCCGCGACGTTTGCCTCGGCTCCCGCCGCGGTAAGCAGCAGCGAAATTACGATGACGGCGACAACAGGCTCCGATGCCACTCCCCCGGTCGAGTACTACTTCGAGGAGACTTCCGGAAATCCCGGCGGCAGTGACAGCGGCTGGACAACCAACCCTGTTTATAACGACACCGGGCTCAACAGCGGTACTCAGTACACCTACACTGTGCAGATGCGTGACGCCCTGTTGAACACAGGCGACGCGTCGTCCCCGGCCAATGCGACAACTTATGATGATGATCCGCCGACGCCCAATCCTGCGACGTTTGCCTCGGCTCCCGCCGCGGTAAGCAGTAGCCAGATTACGATGACGGCGACAACAGGCTCCGACGCGACCGGCCCGGTTCAATACTACTTCGATGAGACTTCCGGCAATCCCGGCGCAACTGACAGCGGATGGGTAACCAACCCTGTCTATAACGATACGGGACTCTCCCCCAGTACTCAGTACACCTATACGGTGCAGATGCGTGACGCCCTGTTGAACACTGGCGCCGCATCGAGCCCGGCCAGTGCGACAACACAGGCTGTGGCGGCTCCTACATTTGTTGCGGCCGGCGCTGTTAAATCCGGCACGGGGGCCATATCCCCGGCACTTCCCTCCGGTATCGCTGTCAACGACATTTTGTTACTGTTTGTTG
>CAZICK010000141.1:0-5552 GCA_964537505.1 uncultured Pirellulales bacterium | reverse complement strand
TAACTCCTCCGTCCTTCCCCTCCAACTTCTAACTTTTTCCCCCCCCCTCCAGGACCGCCCTTTTTCTTCCCCTCATTTACCCATTTACTCATCTACTCATTTACGCACCCACTTCTGTTAAGAAGTGGGTGCAAAGTAGGTCCAAACATAGTGCAAACAGGGTCAAAACATAGTGCAAACTGGGTACAAACCACATCACTTTTCATCGGAATTCATCCAAATTTCACACTTTTTTCTTACCCATCTTACCTAATCGTTACAATCGTTACGCAAAAATAAGCACTTACATCAATTCCAACAACGTAAAATAAGCACTTACAGCAATTCCCCACCCCATCACCTATTTATTTGCACTGGCGCGTCCGCGTTGTTAAAATGGGCAATAAAGTTCAATAGCACCACTTGGCTTTTACCCTGACAGGACCCGAAATATGAGTGAGAATCAGCCGAATTTTTACGATTTTTCCACAATTGAGAAGAAATGGCAGGACTATTGGGCCTCGAACAAAACCTTCGCTGTTAGCGCAAACCCAGCAAAACCAAAGTTTTATGTGCTCGATATGTTCCCATATCCATCCGGAGCAGGCCTCCACGTAGGCCATCCAGAAGGATATACCGCCAGCGACATCGTCAGCCGTTACAAACGAATGAAAGGCTTTAATGTCTTGCACCCAATGGGTTACGACGCTTTCGGCTTGCCCGCCGAGCAGTACGCCGTCCAGACCGGCACACATCCGCGAATAACCACCGAAAGCAACATCAACAAGATTTCCAGACAGATCAGGAGCCTCGGTTTCAGCTATGATTGGGACCGCCAAATCAACACCACAGATCCAAAATACTACCGATGGACCCAGTGGATATTCCTGAAACTTTTCAACAGCTTTTTTGATCAGGCCCAACATAAAGCTCGGCCAATAAACGAGTTACCCATCCCGGAAAATCTCAGTGACGACCAGAAACGCCGGTATATCGACGATCATCGCCTGGCTTATCAGGCTGAGGTGTCGGTCAATTGGTGCCAGGAACTGGGCACGGTATTGGCTAACGAGGAGGTGATCGGCGGGATTAGCGAACGCGGCGGATATTCGGTTGTCCGTAAACCGATGCGCCAATGGATGTTACGAATCACCGCTTACGCGGAAAGACTGCTGGAGGACCTGGACGGGCTGGACTGGACCGAAGGAATAAAAAAACTACAAAAAGACTGGGTGGGTAAAAGCATCGGCGCCGACGTCGATTTTGAGGTCGATGGCCACGATAGTACAATTCGCGTGTTCACCACCCGCCCGGATACACTTTTTGGGGCAACGTACATGGTTTTGGCGCCGGAACATCGGCTGGTAGATATTATTACCACCGATCAGCAGCGAGCCGCCGTGGGGGAATACCGCCGCCAGGCCGCCCGCAAGAGCGATCTCGACAGAACAGACCTGGCTAAGGAAAAAACCGGTGTCGAGACCGGCGCCTATGCCATAAATCCGGTCAACCAGGAGAAGATTCCCATCTGGATCAGCGATTACGTTCTGATCAGCTACGGTACCGGCGCCATCATGGCTGTGCCGGCCCACGACACCCGCGATTTTGAGTTCGCCAAGACATTCGACCTGGCCATTATCCCAGTGGTAAAACCCGACCGAAAAGCAGCTCTGGCCCTGAAGGTTGGTGCAAGTGCTGACACGGACGCTGTTTTCCCGGACGGTAAAATTCATGAGGAAGTTACAGAAGAAGAAATGAACGCTATCGCCGATTCAATCATCGAAAAGGTTATGCAAGGTGAAGAGTGTTTCGTCGGCGATGGCACGGCTGTCAACAGCGGGCGGTTCGATGGTTTGACGACCGCTGAGTTTAAGGAAAAAATCATAAGCTGGCTCCAGGAAAGGGGCCAAGGCAAAAAAACGATCAACTATAAATTGCGTGACTGGCTTTTTAGTCGTCAGCGTTACTGGGGTGAGCCGTTTCCGATTGTTCATCTGGAAGACGGTTCGGTGGTGGCCCTGGATGAAAGTGAGCTGCCGCTGGCTCTGCCGGAAGTTGAAAGCTATAAGCCCAGCGGCACAGGTGAATCGCCGCTGGCCAACGAGAGGAAATGGTTTGAAATAACCTACAATGGGCAAAAAGCCAAGCGCGAGACCAATACTATGCCCCAATGGGCGGGCAGTTGCTGGTATTATCTGCGGTATATCGATGCGCATAACGATCAGGCGATGGTCGATCCGGAAAAGGAGCGATACTGGATGCCGGTCGATCTGTATGTTGGCGGCGCCGAACACGCAGTGCTGCATCTGCTGTATGCGCGGTTTTGGCACAAAGTGCTGTATGATCTGGGCTATGTCAGTACGAAAGAACCCTTCCAGAAACTTGTCAATCAGGGCATGATATTGGGGCTTTCTTATAAGGATGGTCGCGGGGCCTTGGTGGCCAACGATATGGTCGAGCACCGTGACGACAAACATTTTCATAAGGAAACCGGCGAACAACTCGAAGAATTCACCGCCAAGATGTCCAAATCGCTGAAAAATGTGGTCAATCCGGACGATGTGATCGGCAAATATGGAGCGGACTCGATGCGGTTGTATGAGATGTTCATGGGACCACTGGACGCATCCAAGCCATGGAGTATGCAGGGAGTGGAGGGAGTATATCGCTTTTTGCAGAAGAGCTGGCGGATGATCGTCGGTGATGACGGCAATCTGCACAGTGCTATCGTCGATATCGAGCCACAGGACAAACATTTGCGTTTGCTGCATCAGACCATCAAGAAAGTTACCGATGACATCGAAGCAATGGCTTTCAATACGGCCATTTCGCAAATGATGATTTTTGTCAATGAATATTTACGGTTAGAGCATCGCAGCAAGAAAGCTGTGGAGGCGTTTGTGCTGTTATTGTCGTCGTTTGCTCCCCATATAGCTGAGGAATTCTGGCAGCTATTGGGCCACGATAAGACGCTGGCTTATGAGCCTTGGCCGACTTATGATGAGGCGCTGACCCAGGAGCCGGAAGTAGAACTTGCGGTGCAGATTAACGGTAAGATACGTGATAGAGTTACCGTTCCTGCCGATAGCGACGATGAAGCCATTAAACAGAAGGTGCTCGAAAGCGATTGCATCAAAGGGCAACTTGAAGGTAAAACGGTTCGCAAGGTTATTGTGATCAAAAACCGCCTGGTCAACATTGTGGTTGGTTAGTTACTTGAACTGACCGATTCTTTTGAAGAAGGCACGAGGTACGAGTGGGGGAATGTGTGTTTGTAAGTCGTTGTTTTTCGTTATGGGGGAATTGTTGTAAGTGCTTATTTTACGTTGTTGGAATTGATGTAAGTGCTTATTTTTGCGTAACGATTGTAACGATTAGGTAAGATGGGTAAGAAAAAAGTGTGAAATTTGGATGAATTCCGATGAAAAGTGATGTGGTTTGTACTATGTTTGCACCCACTTTGCACTATGTTTGTAGTATGTTTGCACTGTGTTTGTACTATGTTTTGATGAAAAGTGAATGGGTAAATGGGTGGGATAGGCAAGATGGGTAAGATTAGTCACTGAAACACTGAGACACGGAGAAGAAGTCAGAGGTCAGATTTCAGATTTCAGAAGTCAGAGGGCGGAGTTGGAAGGAGTGCGGAGTTGGGGAGTGGGCGGTCCGGCGGCACGGAAGGAAAGAGGGCGGACCGGTGGGGGGGAAGGACGGAGGGGTCAGAGGTCGGGGGTCGGCGGACAGGGAAGAAAACAGGAGGCTGAGTCGCTTAAAAAAACAGAAAAAAGTGTAGAAAAAAAAACGGAAATAGGCTTGACACGATTTGAGCGTATGGATATGATGTTAGATTAAGGTCATGGAAGGCTTCGGTTTCTCATAAAATCCAACTGAGAAAATTAAAGGATTAGGCACGAAGTAGAAATAGTTGATAGCGATAAGTTCACGCGAAGGGCTTAAACAGGCAAAGATGAGAAAATAAGAATCCCGCAAAGGCGCGAAGAAGAAAATAGAACACGGATGCGGGTAATGAGCGAAAACTACTATTTTGTGGCTGGTTGTGTTGGCTGGCCGAACTGGAAAATCAGACCCTAATGGCCTGAACGGTTACTTATTATGAAGAAACCATATAAGCATTGTTGGGTGAAAGGATAATCAAAGATGGCACTTTGGAAAATTACCGATAAAGGCCCGGCAAAGGTCAAGGAGACAAAATTCAAGCAGGAAAATCTGCTCGAAGAACATCTTGAAGATTGGATTGCAAGTGATCCTTCAATGCTTGGTGAACCATTACTGGTCTTCGGCCGACAGGTAATTATCCCTGATACAAAAGATCGCCTTGACCTTCTTGCTGTTGATTCTACTGGATCAATTACCGTTATAGAATTAAAGCGAGGACAACTCAAGGACCCGGTCGATATCCAGAGCCTACGTTATGCAAGTTACGTATCAAAGTGGCGTTTTCAAGATTTTGAAAATGTAGCAAGAAACTATTTCGGGAAAACTGGTGATGCCGAATTTAACTTCAATGACATGTTTGAATCCTTCTGTGCGGAATCCGGAGTCGATGACATTCCCGATATTAATACAGAACAAAGAATTATTATCATTGGTTCGTCTGTAAGGGAAAAACTTGGAAGTGTTGCTTTGTGGCTACGCGAACACTCGATTGACATTAAACTGATTGAAGTTCAGGCATATAAGGAAGGTGATAATCTTTTTATTGAACCGACTACAATTGTACCAATGCCTGTTAGCCGATTCGTTTCCGTTGGAAAGCGGGGAACCGAATCTCAACCTTGGTCCACAGATGGAAAATTCTGGCATCTTGAAAAACGATGTAGCCCTAAAACAAAAGAAATGCTTTTGCTCCTTGATCAGATTGTTCAGGATGAATTTGAAATTGAAGGACCCAAGTGGAGCCAAAAATATTATGTAGCTTACCCGATAAACAATTACAATTGGCTTTGTGTGTACACAAAACCCAGGTTTCTTGTAATCGATTTTCTCGTTAAGGCGGGGGTTTTTAAGACTGAGGAGCTTGCGAAACGCCTTGGTGTTGAAAAATTTGATACGGATGAAACTTTAGCTGAGAAGCTTGGCATGCCCAGTACTGTTTTTGTTAAAAATCGAAACCAAAAATCTGACAGAATAAGGCTTAGAGCCAAGGAAGATTTTGATGTTAAATCACAATCGTTTATTGACTTTTTGAAAGATGCTTTTAAGGCATATCCAAAATGATAAGTCACCCAACAACAGCGTGCACAGGACGCTCGTAACCTCGCGCCTGTGACGCTGAGCGTTAGCGGGAGGCAAAAATGGGCATATGGCAATGGGTTAAAAAGGTAACTGTAAAGATTTTCTGGCCTTGGTTCAAGGATGCTGCTTGGCCTTTTATTCTTCAATACATGAAAGACTTAATATTTTTCGTTAATGATTTATTTAAAGAAAATTTGAAAAAATGGGTATCTCAACAGGCGATAGATAAGGAAGAAAAAGCGGCTCCTCATAAGAATCTGTACATAGATATGCCAAAAAATGACTGGTTTCTTCATGGGGGCTTTGCGCCCAAACTCCCA
>CAZICK010000140.1:0-5588 GCA_964537505.1 uncultured Pirellulales bacterium | reverse complement strand
GGACGATACGGCTGACCTTAAACGACGGCACCGACACCAGCGCGGCGGCCGATGTAACCGTCACAGTCAACGCCGCCAACGACGCACCGACCGCCGCCAACAACAGCAAGACACTCAATGAGGACAACTCATACACATTTGCCGAGAGCGACTTCAATTTCAGCGACCTTGATGCCGCTGACAGCATGGCCAAGGTCCAGATCACCACACTGGAGACAGCCGGTGCCCTAAAGCTTAACGGCGTGGACGTAATCCTAAACCAGGAAATCACCATAGCCGACATCAACGCCAACAATCTGGTCTTCACTCCGACGACCGATGAGAACGGCGCCTCTTACACCACCTTCCAGTTTAAGGTTCACGATAACACCGAATACAGTGTCGCCGCCTACACCATGACAATAAACGTAACGTCCGTTCAGGACATACCGGTGGCAGTTGATGATCCTGATTATAACGTGAATGAAGATACAACCCTTAGCGTTGACGCTGCCAATGGTGTACTGGCGAACGATACGGATGATGATGGTAATGCATTAACAGCTATATTGGTTGATGATGTTGCCAATGGCACGCTGACACTTAACTCTGACGGTTCTTTCCAGTACACGCCAAGGTTAAATTGGCACGGTACGGATAGTTTTACATATAGCGCCGGCGATGACGCCGATAACAGCAATGTGGCTACGGTGACCATTACTGTTACGACCCAGAACGATGCACCGGTAGCAAATAATGATGGGAGCTACACGGTTGATGAAGACACAGTGCTGGTAGTCGGTTCGACTGCCGGTGTTTTGGCAAACGACTCTGACGCCGAAAATGATTCGTTAACGGCCAACCTGTTAAAAAACGTCTCACACGGCACTTTAATACTAAACGATGACGGTTCCTTTCGGTACACGCCGGACAGTAACTGGGTGGGCCAGGACAGTTTTGTTTACAAAGTCAGTGACGGCATATCCGCCAGAAATATCGCTACTGTCAGCATCACAGTTAATCCGATCAATGATGAACCCGTAATTACTGCACCTTCACAACAGGCAACTGACGAAGATACTTCTCTGGTATTTTCAAATGGCAGCGGGAACGGGGTTTCTATAGCCGATATTGACGCCGATTCCGGTGAGATGGAAGTGAGTCTGAATGTAAGTAACGGCACCATCACTTTATCTAGTGCAACAGGTCTGGTTTTTCAGGAAGGTGACGGAACGGATGACACGACAATCACGTTTATCGGAAGCATTGTCGATGTGAATAATGCCATGGCCACCTTGACGTTTATGCCATCCGCCGATTTTAACGGTTCGACCAGTCTTGTGATTTTGGTGAACGATCATGGCAATTCCGGCTCCGGGGGCAATATGAGTGATACCGCATCAACAACTATCACAGTAAACGATGTTTATGACCCACCTGTTCATAGTCCGACCGAATACAATGACCCGCCCGTTACCGGCGGACAGCAAGACGATCCTGCGGATGATTCGCCGATTACTCCATGGAATAACGACCAGACCGGTTCTGATGACCCGTTTACTCCGATTGACAACGACCCCTTTACTCCGATCGACAATGACCCGTTTATTCCAACCAGCAATGAACCATCTACCCCGGTCGACAATAACCCGTTTACTCCTCCGATCAATAATAACCCGTTTACCCCAAAACCCAGGAAATCAGCTAACCCTGCCGGCGACCAGCAGGATAACTCTTCTGATGAACTGCTGTCAGATATGGACAATCCGGCCAATCCGGGCGATTCTTCAGCCCTTGAGAAACCCGATGACAAAAACGCTTTGACAGATGATTCTCTGTCGAAATCGAATATGTCAAGACAAACATTTTTTGCCAATGACATATCGCCTAAAATAGGTGGTTTGTACGCAATAGGTAAAAGTCTGACAGGTAACAAAAACGAAGAAGCCTTTGCGTCAACGTTTTATCGTGGCAATCAGGCGAATGGGACTGATGGACGCAGCAGTAGTGTAAAGGCTTCACCGTCAATATCCGTTGGAGGCATAAACGTATCAATCAATTTCTTAGAAGATATCCATGCGCGAATAGACGGCTCCATTCAGCCACAACTATTGTCAGGCGATAACCAGATTGAAATGGTGTGGGATCAAATGGGAACATTTGAGGATAATGGTGATGGCAATATCAAAGATCAAACGCGGATGGAAACTGTAACGGTCGGAGCTGTGACCTCCGGTGCAGGAGCAGTAACCGTCTGCTATACTGCCTGGACTTTAAGGGGCGGGTCTCTGCTTGCCAGCGTTATGTCTAATGTGCCGGCCTGGCGATTGCTGGACCCATTACCAATACTTGAGAGCGGAGGCAGTGCCGGACTCAGCAGCGCCAAATCCTTGGCAGCGGACGAGGCAGAAAAGAAAATACAATCGCTCCTGGACGGCTCAAAAAAAATAGAGCAATTGCGAGGTCTTGGAAAAGCAGGCGATATTTGAAAAGGACTTGACTTAAGAGATGAAAAAGATCCTGGGCCAGATTAGCGTTGTAACACGGTTAAGCGCAGGATTGGCATTGCTTACAATGACAATCCTGTTAACCGCTGGGACGTTGGGGCTGATGCCTAATCGCTTCAGTGCGATTACCGAAGGTCGTGCGGAAATGAGCAAGGCTGTAGCGGTTCAATTATCCGTGGTTATCCAGCAGGATAGTGCGCAGGCACTTGAAAAAGCAGTAAAACTGATCAAGCAAAGAAATCCGAGCCTCCTGTCTTTGGCTGTTCGTCACGCAGACGGAACCTTGTTGGCCGAAACCAGCAACCACACCAAATACTGGAAAAAAGAACTGCTTGAAGAAAAAGACACCCCTTTAATGCAGGTGCCATTATCCCAAAATAATGAACTATGGGGCAATATCGAGCTTTGTTTCCAGCCCTTGAAGCAAAGTGGATTTTTGGGGTTCCTGGGTTCCGTGAACTTACAGCTTCCTCTTTTTGTCGCCCTAATAGGCTTTCTTGCTTATATATTGTTTCTCAGAAGATCACTTCGCAATCTGGACCCTTCTGCCGTGATCCCGGATCGGGTGAAAGTTATTCTCGATACTCTATCCGAAGGAGTGTTAATACTTGACAATAATGAGCGCATTATATTCGCCAATAAGCCTTTCATTGAATCGACAGGATTACCTGAAACCGGCCTGCAGGGAACCAAAGCTTCCGAAATTGACTGGCAACGTGCTGATACCACCAAAAAATATCCCGAATATCCCTGGGTTGAAGCTGTTGCTACGGGGGCAACTCTCAAAAGTGTGCCACTGACTCTGAAATCTGCCATCTCGAAAGAAATGCGAACCTTTGTCATTAACTCCACACCCATCCGCAGCACCGATGGCCAAACCCGCGGCGCCCTGGCAACCTTTGATGATGTGAGCTGGATAGAAGAAAAAAATACCAAACTACAGAAAACCCTGTCATTGCTGGAGGAGTCACGTAGTAAGATTCAGTGCCAGAACGAAGAACTGAAAAATCTGGCCATGCACGACCCCTTGACGGGATGTCTCAACCGACGCGCATTCTTTGAAAGATTTGAATCCGAATGGGAAGGCTCACAGCGGTACAAATACCATCTCGGCTGCGTTATGGTGGACGTGGACCACTTCAAATCAATCAACGATACCCATGGCCATGCCGTCGGTGACCAGGTATTACAGCAGTTGTCGTCAATTCTTAGGGACACGGCACGAAAAAGCGATTACGTCTGTCGTTATGGCGGCGAAGAATTTTGTGTACTTCTCTCGCATACCGACATCAATAAAACTTATGAAGCGTCTGAAAGATTCCGCAAAAAAATCGAAGAATCGCCTTTTTCGAACATTTCTGTTACTGTCAGTCTGGGCATATCTGCGAACGAACTTGGAGCCGCCAACCCCCAGGAAATGCTCGATCAGGCGGACCAGGCGCTTTACGCGGCAAAACATGGCGGCCGTAATCAAACTGCTCGATGGGATCAGATGCCAGAGGGGCTGGAGGTCGAAAAACCCCAACTGGAAGCAGAACCGCAAACCAATAAGGCTTCTGAAGAAACCGATAACGTTCACATACCGTATCACGCTGTCAGCGCATTGATGTCAGCTTTGGAGTACCGCAATGCCGATACCGCCGCACACAGCAGAAAGGTCGCGGACCTCTGCGTGATTACCGCCAGGGGACTCATGTCCGTAAGAGATAATTTTGTCCTTGAGGTGGCGGCCCTCCTTCATGACATCGGAAAGCTCGGCGTACCGGACGCCATCCTGCTCAAACCCTCTCCTCTTACGGAGGAAGAATGGAAGGTCATGGAAACCCACGATCAGATGGGAGTCGAGATCATCAATTCCGGCTTCGGCTCGACAGAACTGACCAATATCGTGCGAAACAGCCATGCCTGGTATGGCGGCAACCCACGCCATCCAGAACTGCCGTCCGGACCGGATATCCCCGTGAGATCGCGAATCATACTTATCGCCGACGCGTTCGACGCCATGACCTCCGACAGAGTATATCGTAAAGCCGTAGGTCGTCAGGAGGCATTCGCCGAACTACGACGCTGTGCGCCTTCGCAATTTGACCCGGAACTGGTCGAACGCTTTATTGAAGCCGTATCGGCGCATGATGAACACCGCACTACCGCGCCACTGTCGGAATCCCAGAGCAAAGCACTCAAGATAGGTATCGAAATTGAAAAACTTTCATGTGCCCTGGCAACCAAAGACATCGACTCATTAGCCGACATGGCCCATCGACTTGCACTCACCGCCGACACCTTTGGTTTGCCACGCATTGCAGAGGTGGCAAACGAACTCTCTCAGTTTGCCAAACCTGCTTGTGATACCGTCAAACTATTGGAATACACCAACTCGCTTTTCGAACTTTGCCGCTTATCCAATCTCACCACACCCGACGAAAACAAAAAACACGACCACGCAAAAACATAAGGGAGCCTCTAAAAATTGCTTTTGTCACGAGAACGAGCGAAATTTTCGTCAGCGAGGCAGAGGTCAAAAATCGCCGCAGGCGTAGTTTCAACTACGTTGAGGACGATTTTTGGCCGATAACGATGCTGACGGAAATTGCAGCCGTTCGTAGTAAAAATGAATTTTTAGAGGTTCCCATAAACAAAACAACAGGAAACCTGACCACACCCTCTTCCCTGGCTGGTTTTGAACACGCCCATTGACAATAAAACTACATCTTTAATAAATTCTCATTGCGGAAAGAAAACATGTGATTAGCGATGACCTGGCGGACACTGCCGAGCCGGTCGTGCAGATAGAAGTACCGCTCGGCATCTGTCATAGCACCATCGTATTGCATTATCACCTGCCCCTTGGCATGAACAAAGCTGGCAATCGGTTCATCGCTATCATCCGTATCCAGAACGAGTAATATTACCAGCACCTCGCCGACAGTGTCAATGATATATCTTTTTCAGCCGCATTTATTTTGCCAAAGTATATTTTTTATTCGGCAATTCTCTCATAAACCACCCCAAAAAACTAGGCCATTTTACACCGTATTCCTGTAATCTTGACGCCTGCGTCAAAAGTAGTTCGCCACTTAAAAATATCACAACTTATTGTAA
>CAZICK010000139.1:0-5605 GCA_964537505.1 uncultured Pirellulales bacterium | reverse complement strand
TCGGGCAGAACCCATATAAAGGCATTTTCGCAGAATCTGCTCGTGATGTCAAGTATTTTTTACTAAAAAAATCTTTTTTGGGGGGGGATAGTTTTATTTAATATCGAGCATGGGAACCGATTATAACGGTTAATTGTAATGGATATAACGATTATAACGCGCGATGGCAGGTCGGTTGATCTATAAATTTTCAGGTTCTCAACCAATAAAGTTGGTAGAAAACAGTTCAAAAGCAGCCTCTTACGAGGCTGGAGTTTATCGCATTATAGCAACCGGCATAATTATAGAGGATTGTGAAAAGCTGATCCCGGTATCTAACGGGTGTTTTAAGGTGTGAATATTGACTTTTGACGCCACCGTCTAAGGTATGTTTTTAGATGTGAACATCGATTTTGTCGCCAAAATCAGGGGTTATGTTTTGTACGTTTGTCTTTGACCCAGTCGCAGATGACAGATATGGGTTGGCAATTGAGTATGTCGGTTTTTTTGGCCCAGCCGCGTTGGGCGGTGGCGACGCCGAATCGCATAAGTTTCAGGCTGGCGGTGTCGTGAGCGTCGGTGTTGATGATCAGTTTGGCGCCGGCATCGACGGCCTGGCGTATATGTATGTCGTTGAGGTCGAGGCGCAAAGGCTGGGCGTTGATCTCCAGGGCAGTATGTGTCCGCAGGGCCTGGGCAATGATGGCATCGATATCCAAAGCCATAGCCTCGCGGACACCGAGCATACGGCCGGTGGGATGTGCGATGCAATTGACGTAAGGGTTCTCCATGGCCCGTAGTATGCGATCGGTGAGCTTGTCCCGGGCGCCGGTCATACCGGAATGAATCGAAGCCGTTACGAAATCCAGCTCGGCTAATACCTCGTCGGGATAATCAAGGTCGCCGTCCGCCAGGATGTCCACCTCTGAAGAAGCCAAAATGGTAAAGCCATCGAGGGTTTCGTTGAGTTTTTTTATCCGCTGGGTGTGTTTGAGCAGTCGATCGGCGTCGAGGCCGTTGGCTATGGCTGTACTTTGCGAATGGTCGGCAATGGCGATGTATTCGTAGCCGAGCAGACGGGCGGCCCCGATGAGTTGCTCGATAGAGCTTCGGCCGTCGGATTCGGGCGAGTGCATGTGCAGGTCGCCACGGACGTCGGGCAGTTGGACGATCTCAGGTAGTTTACCTTTTTGGGCCGACTCGATTTCGCCGCGGTCTTCCCGTAAGGTGGGAGGGATATAGGACAGTCCAAGTTTTTTGTATATCTGGAGTTCGTTTTGGCCGGCGATCTGTTTGTCGCCTTTGAAAAGGCCGTATTCGTTGAGCTTTAGTTTTTTCCTGCCGGCGATCTCGCGCAGGCGGATATTGTGGTATTTGCTGCCGGTAAAATACTGCCAGGCGGCGCCCATGCTTTCGGAGGAAATGACACGCAGGTCAACCTGTATCAGATCGGGATAAATGTCAGGCTCAGCAAAACGTATGGAGGCCTTGGTCTGGCCGGTGGCGAGCACTTCCCGTGCGCCGGGAAGCTGAGTGAAGGTCTGGATTATCTTTTTGGCGTTGTCATCGCCGTCGGCCTGGGCCAGCAGGTCAATGTCACCGATGGTTTCACAGCATCGGCGGAGCGAACCGGCCAGTTCGATACGATCAAGACAATCAAGCTGATGGAGTTGCCCGACGATAAGATCGGCAATGGCCAGAGCGTCGGCCAGCAGGATGCGGTTCTGGGAAGATCGGATGAACTCGATACCACGGGCCAGCGACTGAGCTTTTTTGACGCCGAATCCGGGCAGCGTCTCTAAAGAATGATCGCTGATGGCCTGTTGCAATTCGGGCAGGTTGGTAACGTTGAGCTTTTTCCAGACGGCCCTGACCCCCTTGGGACCGAACCCGGGAACTTTAAGCAGATCGAGCAAGCCGGGAGGGATTTTTTTGAGCAGTTCTTGATGTGCGTCGATTGAGCCGTGGAGGATAAAGTCGTTTATTTTCTCGGCGGAAGATTTACCGATGCCGGCGAGCGTCTGCAGTTGTCCGCCAGCCGCCAGGGAAGCGATGTCCTGGGGACAATCGCCGATAACCCGTGCGACCTTGCGATAAGTGCTGATGCGAAAATGGTCCTCACCGAGTATCTCCATGATCTCGGCCATCTGGTCGAATAAATCGCTTATCTGCTTGTTATGCATTATGGCTTCTCTAGTTATATTGTTAGTGATTCAAGGCAAAATGTCAATGATATAGACGTCGGGAGTTCAACCATTTTTTCGCGAGCGTTCGCCTTTGACGGCAGCAGGGGCGAGTAAATATGGTTACGCGCAAAGAAAACCCCCCGTTGACGGGGGGTTGGTTTAATTCAGATTCCCTGATTTTCGTCAGGCGCCGTAATTGTTGGTATTGCGCTATTCGCCGAGCGGTTTAATCGGGCCGACGAGATGGATTTGGCCGGCGGGAACGATGTAGATTTCAACCCGGCGATTTTGGACATTTCCTTTGCCCGGTTCGTTAGAGGCGACGGGTCGAAATTCACCCATGCCCATGACGGCCATACGTGATTCTTTGACGGCGCCGGCGAGGATATTTTCCACTGCGATAGAACGATGGACAGACAAATGCCAATTGGTAGGATGCTGGGCGGCGGAGTATTTGATGGGCTGATCGTCGGTGTGGCCTACGACGAGTACGTCAAACGCCTGGGCGGCGTCGGAATTCAATATCGTGCTGAGCATAATAAGCTGTTTTTTGGCGTCTGGTGTGACGGTGTCTTTGCCGCTGTCAAAGAGCAGATCACTCTTAAAACGGACAACACCCTTTTTCTCGTCATAAGTGATCATATCGGAACCGCTTTGATTGGCCCATTCCGACAAGGCATTACTAAGCTCGATGGGCAGAGCCACCTGTCCGAGCTGCCCGGCCATTTTCTCGATAAGGGCATTTTTTTCTTCGAGGGTGGCAAGAAGACCTTCGATCTTTTGTTTGTCGGCCTCCAGCATACTGAGGTACAGTTGTTTACTTTGTTCCCACTTATCCGCTTCATCCTGCCGGCTATTCTTTTCTGCCATAAGCGTTCTGAGCTGTTCCATTACAGTTTCGTTCTGACGGACGCACTTGTCATACTGAACTTTTGGGATGCAGCCACCGGCGATCAGAAGGACAACTACCGTAATTAGAGCGTACAAGAGGGATAGGTATCTGGCTTTCATCATTATCTCCTTTCGCAACCGACTTCAATGCGTCCCATGGGATTTCAGCATCCCAGCCAAAGGGATTTGCAAAATCCGCATTAGAGGTTCCCATCCAAGCCGGACCATAAAAATATACGTAAACCTTCGGTTAACTTATAACTCAAACTGACCGTTTTAATCTGGACAGATGACGGAGAAATCTGAGTTCTGACATTTGGTTTCTGACATAGCCCTATTTTGCCCCGGCCTTTGCCGGTTTAGGTTTTTTAGTTTTGATTTTTTTGGCCTTTGGAGCGCCACGTGGTTGAGTGTTTTGACTGACTATGAAACTGCCGATCAGTACAATCATCAGTGCTAGGCCGGCGGCGCCTCCCATAATGTACCAGATGCCATTTCCCAGGCTCGTCAGGAAGGCGGGCTGAACGTCGGCCAGACCGGCGGCGGTCACAATGAAAGCCAAAAGCAGCACTACAAACGGTACGATCATCATGGCCCCGAACACACCGCTGGTTGGATCGTAATATTGAACGGCCATGGGAAACTCGGCAAACTCCGGCGGCTGTGGCTCGACAGGTTCGGCCGGTTCAGGCTCAGCGGCAATATCCAACTGTGTTGGCAACTGGGTTTCCACGGCGCCCTCATCGACGGTGGGGTATATTTCCTCGAGCAGCTCAGCCCCCAAACTGGTATCGTCGGCTTCGCGGCTGAGGTCCAGCAAGCCGCTGCCGCTGGAACCACTGTCGAGAGATATCTGATCGCCCATCAAGTCATCGCTGGTAAGTTGAGCTTGTCCGAACGGTTCATTCAAAGCCGGTCCGCTACCGGAAGAGGAGACATCAAATGCCTTGGTGCCATGAGTGGTAATGACGGTGTCATCATTATTGTCCTGCCCCTGAGAAGTATCGTCCAGGCTGATCTGATCGGCGGAATCTCCGGGGACCAGACCTATAACACTGCCGGTATCCATGGGAGTCAGGCCAATAGAACTGCCGGTATCCTTTGTGGACAGCCCCAAAGGATCGTCGATCCCATCCAGGCTTGGCGGCGTCAGTTGGGCTTCTTCATCGGCGCCGGTCAGGGCACTGAGATCGAAGTTATCGACCTCATCCACCTTAAACATAATTTTGGCGCCGTCATGGAAGTCACGTAATTTGCCACTTCGGACCAGTTGGTCGATCTGTTCCTTGGCCAGACCAAGTTTTTGCTTGGTTTCTTCCATATTGTAAAACATTTTCGCCATTATTATTTTCCTCTCTTCTACCAGAGTCTATTCGTTTTTGGAATCAATTTCCACTGTGGTCGGGGCCTGCGGGTTATGTTCGGGTTGCGGTTTTTGGCCGCTTTGTCTGGCGCGTAAGACCAATTCTTTTATCGCCGCAGGTCGAGGCTCGGCCGTATTATAATCTTCCAGTTGTACATCATACCGGAAACTACGTGCCGCCAGCAGTACAAGTCTTTCATTGGCGGACTGATGCGTTTGATACTGGTAAATGCAAATAGTATAGTTTTTTTTGTCGATCAGGGCCAAGCCTTCGACCCCGGGCCTCAGCAGGATCGGTACGGCTTCGACCTCTGCCAAGGGTGTTTGAGAAACTTCGCCGATAGTGTTTTCCGGGTCCGCAGATGACGGCCGATTCAACAGTATTACCGCAGTGACGGCCAAAACAATAATGCTTAAAAATACGACTGCGGGACCGGCATGTCCGGTTCGTTTCAACATGCCCTTTAACTCCTTGCAAATCACCAGCTTCCGCCGGACCTTCTTGTGCTAAACCGATGGTATTATGCTAACTCTATTGAGAGAACACAAGTTAAATACAAATTCCTATACGCCCAAATTAAGGCAGTACATCGTACACCAGTTCTGTATTGTATCTTTATGGCCAGACAATGCAAGACAATTATTTTCGGGTCGGGAGGCAATTTTTGCCGGTTTGAGCCAGGATACGGCCGCCCCCGGCAGGGAGATCAGCATTTATGCTGGCGTAATTGCCGCTCAGAAAAGCCCAGATAATGGCCCAATTCGTGGATGACTGTCTTGCGTATCTGCCGAATCAGTTGGTTGTGATTGTGGCAGTAGGCCAGGATGTTGCGGCGATATAACGTGATTTGACTGGGAGCCGGATGGCTGGTTTTGTGCAGAGGTACGCCCTGGAAAAGCCCTAATAAGCTCCGGCCATCGTCCAAGTGCAATTTGCGAGATAAGTCATCGTCGGGCAGGTCCTCAACGATAACAGGCACATGGTCGAAGTGGCACCGGAATTCCGGGTCAACAGTCTCGATCGCCTGACGGACGTACCGGTCAAATTCTTCGTTAGAAATCTTCACACAGAATATTGTAGCATATCGGCCGAATAAAAAGATAATGGAAAATCCGTGCCGGCGTCGAGAGGGGTGCATGTCACGTTTGTAGGTAGAAATTTGCCCTCCGGGATGGCAAAATGGGT
>CAZICK010000138.1:0-5768 GCA_964537505.1 uncultured Pirellulales bacterium | reverse complement strand
GAAGAAACCAGTCATTTTTTGGCATATCCATGTACAGATTCTTATGAGGAGCTATTTTTTTATCCTTATATTTGCGCATAATAATTATAAAATCGTGCTACGCTATATAACAATATCAAATTCGTGCTACCATATCAAAAGAAAAATCGCCAAAATCCGAGAAAAATTAGAAAACAGACGGGCAGGGGCATTAATAATATGCCGGTCGATGCCGGTTCGCGTAAGCCGCTACGGCTAAACACGCATTTTATGACGTAAACGCCGCATTTCATTCCGGCGTCTGCACAGGCTGAATTGTCAGGCTGACCGGCCTGGTTGTCTGCATCCTCAGCCAGATGACCAGGTTGACGCCCTGGAGCGTGGAAACATGTCCGATACGGCAATCATTTCCACGTTTGAGCGGTTTGCCGTCCAGAACCACCCTGGCATCGGCCATGCCCCATTGCTTAATCAAAAAGGCTGGGTTGACCAGTGGGTTATCATCGCCGGCAGCCAGTTGCAGTTGCAGCGGCATCGGCTGGTCGGTGCGATCACATCGCAAAACATAAGCCATCTCGGACTGATCATATCCCATATTCCGGTAACCGTCACAGGCAAGCTCCAATGCCGGCGCCTGCAGCCACGATTTAGCAAGCTCCGCCAGGTCTGCCCCCCGTTTTCCCGTCAGGCCGTTTAGCATAATTCGTGTCCGGGTTCTCTCCGTCAACTCATAATCTTTCCATTGCACAAACGTTGTCAGATTGAAATGACTTGCCCGGTCCAGCGTCACCACCCACCGTCCGTCACCGGGAACCTGGGCAATAGGCCAGTGATTCCACCACCCATAAACGCTTGGCACTGATTCCGGTCGATACCTTGTACTGGCCTGTTTGGCGCTGTAGCTGCGAAAAAAAGGCGACTTTGCTTTCATCTCAACCGTTTGAAACGGTTCAGGCGAAACAATCAAAAAAGGACGGTATTTCGATTTCAGATTTATGATCTCGATATTGGCCCCATTCGGCTCAGTAAATTTCAACGGCAGATCGTCATCCCAGGTATAATTATGTTCCTGCCCTTCCATGTTGATCAGTGTAACCTCCGGAGCTGCGATCACCTCTTTTGGATGTTGACCAGGCGGCAGAACCACAATTTGCTCGGCCCAGTCATGCGGTCTGGGTGGATTCGAGTAATGCAGCATCATTTTGCGAATCCCAACCCCATCCGGATAAATAGTATAAAACTCATCGCACCATTCCCCTCGTCCGTCATCGCTTACCGCAACAAATTTATAATCCGCATCGACCAGTGGATACCGCCAATGAACCACGGCCCGCGCATCGTGGCTTTCCAAAATCCGCACATGTGAAAAGCGACACTGCCGATCCATCAGTGGCTCGGCGCAACTGCTCACATCCGAGCCCCACGTTTCCAGCCACTCATGGGTCAGCCAGATACCGTTCTCCGTCACCCAACATGGTACAAAGCCCGTTCCCCGCCAGAATACCAGCTTGCCATTCATCTGATCGAATTGCAAAATCACATCAGCAACATCGCTGACCCGCCACAGGGCGTCCCACTCATCGTAATAGTCCAGCTTCGTATAATATGCCCCAAACGGACCGCAATCTTTATGGACTGCTGGAAAGGCGCGTTCTTCAAGGTCCGGCTTTGCCATTGTCTGATTTGCCTTATAGGCTGTTTCGATCTCCTGTGCTGTTAACGCTCGCCGATAAATTTTCAATTCATCGATGATCCCATCGAGAAATGAATAATATCCTTCTGTCGTATATTGATAGTCCGGCCAAGGCTCCTGAATGTAATTTCTCCCAATAAACATATCCTTGTCCTTTGCCGGCTCGAAGGCCCCCTCGACCGTATGATCGCTTTGTGCCTCGCCGTCTCGATACAGCGTAATCCCTTTTTGCGGATCGTACACCCCGACAAGATGCGTCCACCTCCGTAGTGGCACTGTATTTTTGGAAAAGGCCCTTTGCCACTTGCCACCTGCCGCCAGGCTAAAGCCAAAATGGCCTTCCTTGTCCATCCCAAAGATATAACCTTTGCCGCACTGGTCCCGGTGATCCACAATCGGCCCCAAAAACCAGGGGTATGCTCCAATCGCCACCCACGCCTCAACTGAAAACACGCCCGATATACATGGCGAGTCTTTTGCGCTATGTTTAATATACGTCCGAAATCCGTCAAGTCGAAGTGCCGTCCCTGATACTCCCGATACATATTTAATCCGACCGTATATCTCGTCCTGTGCCTTGCCAACGCTCTCCATGCTCACCTTTCCATCAGCCTCATCGAACTTCCACCATGACGCCAGCCCATCGTCGGACGCAGCCAATATAGCGGGAAACAATAAAATCATCACCAGTACGTATTGAAGTACCTTGCTTTTTCCCATATCGCTTCACCTGTCCTTAACTTACGATTTATTGTGGTAATTTTGACACAAAATGGTACTTTCCTGACCCTACGGAAAATACAGCGGTTTTCCCTTCCAGCCCCAGGGCACTAATACCCTGCGCTTTGGTTGCGGGGGCAGGCCGTTTTAGTCCTTCCCGCACATCCCGGACGCTATTGGCCGGAACATATACCGTGGCTTTGGTATTAGCGGGAATTTCCATATCCAGTTGGACATATCCATCCTTTTTGGCCCAGTTTGAAACTATCGGTCCGCGTACAGAATTATATGAGCTTTTAACCCATTGAAGATCGTTCACGATCTGGGGCCTGATAATAATGCGATCAAATCCCACCGCTTCGGGATCAGGCTGAATCCCTCCGAGCCAATTGAAAAACCATTGACTCACCGAGCCGAACATCGGATGGTTGTGCGAAAAAGTATTATCGCTGAATGCCCAATGCTCCCACAAAGTGGTCGCGCCGTTTGCAAGCATATATCCCCACCCGGGGAAAGTCTTTTGATTCACAATGTTATATGCAACATCCGCGTAACCTTCCTGTGAGAGAAGGCCGAGCATATATTTCGTACCGAAAATGCCCGTGGACAGATGTCCCTCATGCTTGATTTGAATATCGTCCAGCAGGAACTTAAACGCCTTGTCGCGCTGGTCCTGGGGCACTAAATCCGAGTACAAGGCGAAACATTGGCCCGCTTGTGTACCCGGGCCGAATTTCCCTGTCTGGGTTTCCATGAACTCATCAAGATAAGCTTTCTTTATTTCCTTTGCCAAATCCTGATATTTTTGAGCTTCCTGACCCCGGCCCAGCAGTTCGGACATCTTGGCCAACATCCGGGCGCTCTGATAATACAGAGGCGTAACCATATCAGGCGACGGGGCAGAGGCCAATCCTTCATGGTCGCTCAACCCTTCTTTCACAATATGTTCCGGATTCTCACTTGCAACCAAATCGAACCATCGTTTCGAGGTTTCGTACTGCTGTTCCATCAGCCGTTTGTCGCCGTAGTATTGGTAAAGCTGCAATTGGAGTTGCGGATGGGCCATGGCCCAACCAACCCCGCAATAATTAATGCCGACAAACGGCGCCGTATCCGTGAGCATCCCGTCCGGCTGGGAACTATCCTGCCAGTCACGAACCGCCTTGGCGTAAAAATTCGCCATGTCATAATTTAACATGAAAACGTCACTTGTGTTTACCAGGTCGCCGCCATATCCGAGCCGTTCGCGATGGGGACAATCGGATTGTACACTGAAAATATTACTGAGAAACGTCCAGCGACACATCTTTTGTATCGCATTGAACATCTCGTTGGAACATGAAAACGCCCCCGACTCCGCGACGTCGGTATTCAGCCGCAAACCTTCCATCATATCCAGCGATGGTTTGCCCGGATAGCCGGTCATCTCAACATAACGAAAAGCATGCCAGGTAAAACGGCCGGTATAGACCTCGCCACCATTGCCTCGTGCGATATAGGTATCGCCCTGCCACGCTACCGAAGGCTGAACCGGATTCCCGACATTTACCAATTTACCTTCTTCGTCTCTGGCCCTGCCTTTTATCTGACCGCAGACGCTGGTCATAGGATTAAGCGTTCCGTCTTTATTGATCAGCTCGCCATATCGCAGATTTATGACGGCTCCTTTGGGAACATCGAGTTTCAACCTCACCAGGCCGCTGAAATTCTGTCCCATATCAAAAATGTAAATCCCATTTTGCGGCTCGGTGATTTCCACCGGCTTCAACGTAGTGGTTATCCGAACCGGCGGTAAAGGTTGTGCCTGAAGTTCGCCGATCGGTTCTTTGGCAGGGGCCGCTTTGGACCAGGTTGAATCATCGAAGCCGGATCGATCCCAGCCGGATATTTCACGCCGGGCATCATAAACTTCACCAAGATAAATACTGTTTCGTAGAATTGGCCCTTCTGCGACAGACCAGCTTTCGTCACTTACTATCGAGCTTTTTGTACCATCGGTATATTCCACGGCCAATTGTGCGATAAATCTCGGTCGGCCGATCGGCAAATGCTCACGTAGATTCAACCACCCCCACATTTTAAGGGGCAAAGGGTTGTACCAGCCATTACCAACCGTCACTCCCACACAATTATCCCCATTCTGAAGTTGACCCGTCACGTCATAAGTACTGTAAAACACCCGTTTGGAATACATTGTCCATGCTGGATCGAGCAGATGATCGCCTACACGCTGACCATTCAAAAAGGCCTCATAGTATCCCAAACCACTGATATACAATCGCCCCTGCCGAATCGGTTTTGACAGTTGAAATTCCCTGCGGAACAGTGGCGCCGGATCTTCCTTGTATAAATCTTCATCTTTCTCAGCGCTGATCTTGCCGTCGTTGATCCACTTTCCCTTCCAGTCTTTCTCGCCCAGCATAGCCGTTTCCCACCATGCCGATTCGCTCCAATCAGAGGGATTGCCGTTTTTGTCCCACACCCGAACCTTCCAATAACAGCGCATTGCCGACCGAAGTGGTTGGCCCTGGTAAACCACCTCTACGGACTGATTCGAATCGATCCTGCCGCTGTCCCATAGATCGCCTTTACCTGCCTGGATATTTTCGCGAGTACCTGCGACAATCACTCTATAGGCCGACTGCTCCTGAGCTCGAATGTCAGATTCCAGAACCCAGCTAAGACGTGGGTTCCCGCAGTCGATGCCTAACGGATTTGTCCGATATTCACATCGAAGGTCATTCACAGCTATTTCTGTGGTTCCTGTTGACGTACAGGCGGGAATTACTAATAACAAACTGGCAAATAAGGTCAAGATATGCTGTTTCATTTCATTCTCCACTTAAATGTATTACTCACGACTTCTTCGCTTTTCCGGGCCGCCAGACCCGATTCCCAGCAGAATATCAAACCTGCCTCGCAAAGTCAAGTTTTTCGACTTCTTTCTCACCCGTAAGGGCAAAATAAAATTCCCGGCTGCCTCCCCCGACATGCTTGCGTGGGCATGTCGGGTGGCATGATCACCCCGTCATTGCCAGCGCAACGCGGCAATCTCTCTGTCACCCCCGCCAACAACTGTCACCCCCGCGAACAACTGTCACCCCTGCGAAGGCAGGGGTCTATCTTCCACCGCCCCACTCACCACTGTCATTGCGAAGGAGCAAAGCGACTGCGGCAATCTCAATCTCTACATCGCCATTCCACCCTAATTGATGACGAAAGCAACATACACAAACTCGCATCGACTGACATATTAATGGCCTTGCCCGTCCGTGTTCGTCCGTGTTCGTACTCTTAGCCCACGCGGATTATCTTGTTTGGCCGGTAGCGACTGTCTTGAATTTCAAGCAATTTTTGGACTCCATTTTTGATTATT
>CAZICK010000137.1:0-5891 GCA_964537505.1 uncultured Pirellulales bacterium | reverse complement strand
CAGGACAAAATTAAAATGACCGAACCCCAAGCGAATTGCGACACAGCCTGTTCGCAGGGGGTGACAATTGTTCGCGGGAATGACGATTGTTGGCAGAGGTACAAGATGCAGGCAAGACGCCAGCGGTATGTGGAGGGATTGTTGGGGCTTCATGCCGGCTATGGCATTAGAATATCCGTCTGACTGTGGGTTAGTTGCAGAAGTCGCAGAGCTACGTTTGTCAGACATTAAAGCTATCATTTCACACTGAGTTCAACCGGTTCGACGCGTACGTTGTCGAACAAGTTCCGGTCATAAGTGCTGGCAAGGAACGCCATGCCTTTTGCATTCGCTTTGTCGGTAACCGCGGCCAACTGTTTGCCGTCCACTGATCCCGAAATGCGGTCGCCTTTCAGTTCCAATCGCAGATGATGCCATTGTGCCGGCTCGAATTCTTCGATCTGGCCTGATGCAAGCGAAGTGTACTGCCAGTTCAACTGCCACCGGCCGTCACGCGTCAATATCCAGCGATATCCCAACTTGTTCCGGTCGGCATATCGCCCTGCGATTTCAACATCGCCGCCGGCCAATCGTACATCGGCCTCGATCGAGACATCGTGCCAGTTGATATCTCCGAACAATGTGTGCGGTTTAAGCGGCGAATTGCCATACCACAGGATTCCCTGCTCCGGGACAATTTGCGCAAGGCACAACCCGGCCTTTGAGCTTTTGACAACTTCAAACGTTCCTTTCTGGTCAGAGAAAAAACGCGGCGTTTCACCGGTCCTGTAGCTTTCGAAATCCTCCGCGAATGGGCAGGGAAATGGTTTGCGTTCTGGTGGGACGCCGTATGATCCCTTCTGCTGTCCGGTAGTGCTGGTGAAGGTGTAAACCGCATCCGGTTCCAACTCCAGTTCAAGAGAGTTGTTTTGTAGATACAACGCTGTTTGTTCGACAAACTGTTCCGATGCCGTCGATTTCCAGACATGAACGGTGCCGGTCTTAAGCCCTTCGGCAATATAGATCTGTATTTTTTCCCGCTGGCCGGTGATTACAATGATCGACCAGTCCGCGGTTTTCGGATCGCGCAAAGCCGTGTAACTGCCTCGCCAGGTCTGTGGGTCAAGCTGACCACATGCCGTATCCATATACACCCAGCCTGGTTCCGCAAACTGCGTGGTATGCGCCAGCGTCCAAACCGCCGGCCAGACGTTGTAATGCCCGCACCAGGGCGTATCGGCCTGCATCGCGCCGGTATCGGCCCATATAATCTGGTCGTAGATCGAGTCGATGGGACACCATATCTCATACTTGGTTATACGATCGCGGATGTAGAGCTTGTTCATAAGCCTGGCCAGGTAGAGGGCGCCCTTCCCGGACCACTGACTTCCAGACTGACTCCACTCCTCGCTCGCCCAAAGCGGTTTTCCGGATCGCTTGGCCTTCTCGGTGGCGTGGCGGTCTGCTTTCTGGTCGATCTCCCATGGCTCGCGACCATCCACGTAGTGGTATCCGACCGCGTCGATCAACCGGTCAAACTCGGGGTCTTTTTCGAACGTGTCGAATATCTGCCAAAATTCACTGTCATCGTCCGGCGTCTGCAATTTCACCTTGCCAAAGCCGCGATCATCAAGAACCGGGCGAAGCTGTTTCTTGATCCAGTTAACGTCTGTCCCCATCTCATTCTGCGCGGCGGCAATCCAGTCCAGCTCCAACCCGTAATACCTGCGTGCAACCTGCAGGAATGCGGCAAACCATTCGGCGGAGGCCGGAGAAAATCTCTCGCCCACCCAGTAGGGATAGGCCCATGGCAGGCAATCAAGTATAATCTGCGGGTTGCGTTTGCGAGCTTCGGCCATGAACCAGAACTCGTAGCCGCGCGGTTTGGGATCAGCCAGCTCCTCGCGGGTGACAACATGAGACGGTTCGCTGCCACAAGTGGAGTTTTCGCCGCTACCGATCTCTACCTTGAGATGCTGGAAGCCCGCTGCGAACCTTGGCTTGAACAGGAAGTCAAGAATCTGGCTACGCTGCGGCTCGGGATAGTCCATGAGCAGCCGTGTGGAAGCGCCTGCACTGACGGCGCCGATGCCCTCGAACACTCGCCCGGGTGAGGCCGGATCGAGCCGAATGATGGCTGCCTCGGCCAATGCCCTGCCGCTGAAAACAGCTAAAGCCATCGTTAATAAGAGTAAAGCAGTAATCTTTTTCATGATCTGTCACAACCAGTGGCAAAACAACAATTTACAATCAGTGTGCCCTATTTCCATGCTGCTGTCAAGGATTTTTTAGGCTGATTTGACCAGATGATGAAGTAAAATTGTGAGCTTGGCGGCGTTTTGAGAAATGTGTAAGTGGTTATGTTGTCAGATAGTAGATCAGCAGGATGTCGGCTATGAAGATGAGTGAGGTGATAATAGCGGCGATGGTGAGGGATCGAGGTCTGATTGGTGGGGTGGTTCTGCAGGCAATTGTGTCGAGCTGGTTGTCCTCCGGGGCGGGGGGGGGGTTATAGAGTTTGTTCTGCCGAACGGTTTCAACAATCTGGGCGATCAACATGTTGGCCTGGAACAGGTGGATGTGCCACTCGGCTGCCAGTCGCAAAAGTTCACGGCGTGAATCATAACGGATCAGATCGCCTTCCAGGCGGTAGATCACCTCACGGCAGAAATTATCCTCAATTTGAGCTTTTGTTCGTTGGTCGTCGGTATGAGGGACGGATGGTTTTTGGTTCGGGCGGGTGGTTATGGAAGCAATTCTTTCCGGGAGAATAGAATTTTCCTTAACGGCGGATTTTACCGGCGGTTTGGTGCTGTTGTAAAGGTGGTTTTTGGCGATTTGCGATTGGCCGGCCACCTGCCGGGCGAGTAAGCTGAGCGGTTGGGCGGATATTTTGGTGGTGGGATCCTTGAGGTTGCGGTACGCCCGCTCAACCGCGGCCAACAGATCGCTACGATAAAAACGCAACGGCCCACGGGCGGTAAGGCGCATATAACGAGCCCGACTGCTCCGATAAGCCTGCTCTATCCGCTGGGGATTAATTGGTTCGGTCAGTTGCAAGATGGTCAAATAATCGCTAGACATATCTCGTCCTCTATGCGATGATAACACATCAGGGGGGTAATTGTGAATAGGGTAAATGTGAAAAACAGGCTGGGCGGAAAAATATTTAATGGTGCAGTACCGCTTATAATGGTTATAGTAAGAGTGCGAGCAAATAGGGGGTCTGCCGGAGGTGACAAAGTCGGCAGTGGCGATTTTGCGGTTTTTTCCGAAGCTGGTGGAGCCCGATAAATGACGAGAAAAAAGTGGAAAAAGCGACTTAAAAGGCTGCTGTTTGTACTGGGATTGTTGATAATAACAGTGTGTTTGGTTTTTGCGGGTGTTTATCTTGCGGTCGTTTATCGCCCGGTGGATTACGATCCGCAACCTCTAAGCATAGCCCAACAGCAGTGGGTCGAGAATGAAGGATGGAAAAAATCGGAGGAATTCTACAATAATGTGCATAAGATGGAGCCGTTTACTATTTGCTTCGAACAGCGGATGTTAAATAATCTGCTGGGGCATGATGAGGCGGGCAAGTTTTTTGATAAGCTCTCGCCGCGTATCGCCGGGATCCTGCATCAGCCGCAGTTGAAATTGGCTGAGGGTTCGATACAGATGATGGCCCGGATTAGTTATGCGGGCGTGAATTTTGTATTGACAGTAGGTTTCAAGCCTGCAATAACCGACACAGGTCATCTGAAATTGGTTATGCTGCCGATCAGGGTTGGAGCGCTGCATCTGCCGGAAATGCTGATTAAGAAACATCTGGCCCAAGCGGCACGCGCCCTGGAGGAACGGGGGGAAAAAAATAGTGACATCGGCGATAGTGAATCGGCCGACGATCTGATGTATAATCTTGTATCGGTGCTGCGCCGACTGATCGAGAAACGGCAGGTGACGGTGAAACCGGAGTTTCGGGCGGTTGAGGATAAACGAGCACAACTGGTCGGGATACGCATCGATGATGGACACATAGAGTTGGATATGCAACCGTTGCTGATGAGTAGATGAGTAGATGGGCAGGTGGTATGTTGCGGATTACAAGGGGAATGACATTACATATTGATTTGGCTGACGGCAAGCTGGTGGGGGGCGCCGGTTGGGGGTTGTCTTTGAGTGGGGCGCCTTTTGTGCTGTGGTTTACCATCGAAGGGGCCTGCCGGGCCGATAGTGGTATGGTAGTCAACGTAACCGAGATTGAAAAAGCCCTGCGTCTGGAGCTGGACGGGCAACCGTCGCCGGGCCAAAACGCGGTGGAAATACTACACTGGGCGTGGAACGCGATGCAGGATAAATTCAAAAATTGCCGACTGGAACGTGTGGCAATGGATATTCATGAATCGCTGAGCATTGCCAAACAATTCGAGGAACCGGAGATGATACAAGTTACAACCAAATACGAACTTGCGGCGTCACATCGATTGTGGAACGGTCAGTGGGACGAAGAGCACAACCGGCAGGTGTTCGGCAAGTGTTCCAACCCGACCGGACACGGCCATAACTATTTGCTGGAAGTCACCCTGAGCGGCGAGGCCCACGTACAGACCGGACAAGTGATGGATGTTGAAAAAATAGGGCAAATCGTGCACGAGCAGATAATTAAGCCGTTCGACCACAAGAATCTCAACGAGGACACGCCGGAATTTGCTGAACTGATTCCTACGGTAGAAAATATGACGAGGGTTTTCTGGGAGAGGCTTTTCGGGCGTTTCGGCGATGCCCATCTGGAACTGGTGAGAGTCTGGGAGACATCGAAGACCTACGCGGAATACTGTGGAGGACGACAGCGATGCACGGTTATGGGAAGTCGGACAATCTCATAGTACTGAAGATGTTCCCGAACAAAAGAGACGATGCGTCGTATCCAGCGGAGGGAAACGAGGGAAGGGGATTGGCCAAGGGCAATTTGCTCGGACGCAACAAGCACCGAACGCAGTATCGGGTAAGGAGTTGATATGGTGAACCCTAAACGGGCACAAAACGGGAAACCGCAGAGACAGCCAAGGGAACGAACCTACGTCGGTTCCGGTGATTTGCAAATCGCGTTGGAGCGGATACGGCAGGTATTGTGACGAATGTCCGCGCGTTATGACCTGAGGCAGGAGCCGTATGAGGCGGTTCCTCACGTACGGATCTGTGCGGGGGACGTTGGGCAAGCGATGTTCCTACCGTGCCCGAAGATAAGAAGAGCACGAAGGAATGAAATAAATAATAGGGACAGGAAACAGGAGGAAGGCAACAGGCACCGGAAGAAGGCACGAGGCACAAGGCATGAGGGGGGAAAAGAAAAAGGAGAAGGGAAAGAATAGTATCCGCAGATTAACGCGAATAGACGCGGGTGAGAAGAAAAGGATAGGGTCCGCAGATTAACGCCGATTCTCGCAGATTAAAAACAAGTCTTTTATATTGCAGGCTGGCAGAAGATGGGCCGACGATGTTTCGACTTTCGCTGATCTTTGTTGCGGGTGGTTGTGGCTGTCTGCTTCGGTACGGTGTTGCGGGTTTACAATTGGCTTTGTAATGATGTTGTCGCTTTACATTGAGGTATTGTTGGCTTACAATGAGGCGTTGTAAACGGACAAAAAGACGGGTAAGTCGTTAATTTTAAGGCAGTTAGGCAAAAATAGCCAAAAACGGCAAAAAAACTTAAAGATTGACAACCACGAAGATTATGATATAATTGCGAAATCGGAAGTTTGGCTGCGTAGCCAAGCGTTTGGTACTGCCTCATGATATTGGTAAAGCTTTATTACGTTTATAAACATCAACGGCTGATTCCAGCACGCTGTTACGCTGCTCGGCCCAGTCTATATATATGGCTCCTCATAAGAATCTGTACATGGATATGCCAAAAAATGACTGGTTTC
>CAZICK010000136.1:0-5892 GCA_964537505.1 uncultured Pirellulales bacterium | reverse complement strand
ATATTTGGCGTTTCATGGAGTGTACTAGCCTGAGCATACATATATTCCAAAAGCCGCCCAGTATAGATGATGGCCTACGTATAATAACACACATCATAATAGTACTCGGTCCAGTACTCGGTTTGATTGCATTAAGGCAAATACGTTTGAGCAATGGCCGACTATCTGGTAAACGTTTGGCAGTTGCAGCTATTTGGATAGGTTTTTCGCTTGTTATTCTGTGCAACTTGATCACTATAGCAGTTATTATGGGATTAACTTTATTGCACGGTCTCGGCCCAGGCTAGCACCACTAATCTAAAGTTTGCAATGATCCACTCTGTGCAACAGGAAGGATGAGAAGCCAGAATTCCCCGGCCAACGCCTACGACACACTTGACAGATTGGTCACAACCGGGTATGGTGTAGATAGCACCGATGAGGTATTTACTTATGATAATCCGGGTAATCGCCTCACGCATAATCCAATAGTTGGCGGTGATATTGTGTATGCCTTAAACAACATTTCTCCTTATCTTCCAAATTCCATACACTACAAATAAAATGCCCCTTCTCACAGCCCAAACAAATCCTGCTTGTCTATTTAAGCTCTTACGGTTATATTAGCCATATCATAGTTGTATTATATCTCTCACAAAGACACAGATAATTGTCCATCCCGGAGTTGGCACAGTATGCAACGCGAGCATTGCAAAAATAGTAACCAGGGCCATCACCCTTATTGGGATTGGGCTTTGCTTTTGTATATCATCATTTTCGTCCTTGTGGTTCGTGTTCGCTTACTGGGTGTTCCTTTGGAGCGGGATGAGGGCGAATACGCCTATGCCGGTCGGCTCATACTGGAAGGCATCTATCCTTACGACCAGAGGATTGGAAACGGGGACACAGCCAGTTTTTAAAAATCTGGGGACAGTCATCTGGAATGTATTCTTGATTCCCTTATGCCTTTAAAAACCTTGAATTGCCAAAGGCAAATCAGATAAAAACAGGTCTAACCGCTTAAAAGTATTTGTCCAATTCACGCTGAACCAATACACTTTATAATTATGCCGGTTGCTATAATGCGATAAACTCCAGCCTCGTAAGAGGCTGCTCCTGAACCATAATCAACCAACTTTTTCCGATGAGAACCATTCCTTCTCTTTCTCGTGCCTCGTGCCTTACTCCATCATCTCCGCCTTCTGTTTTCTAATATCTCAAATCTAAAATCTAACCTCTGACTTCTGTTCCCGACCTTCGCTCTCCCCCCATTTTCTCGCCTTCTTCCGCTATCTTCCCTATCCTATCCATCCTACCCATTTACCCAACAAAATTCTCTCCCTCTTTTAGTGTCTTCTAAAATCTTCGTGTCATTCCCGTTTTTTATCTTCGACAATTCGTGTCCTTCCCGTCTTTGTGACTTGGTGGTCAATCTTACCCATTTTAACATCAAAACTCATCAAAACATAGTGCAAACATAGTACAAACATAGTGCAAAGTAGGTACAAACATAGTGCAAACATGGTACAAACCACATCACTTTTCATCGGAATTCATCCAAATTTCACACTTTTTTCTTACCCATCTTACCTAATCGTTATAATCGTTACGCAAAAATAAGCACTTACATCAATTCCAACAACGTAAAATAAGCACTTACAGAAATTCCCCACAACGAAAAATAAAGAGTTACGTTCATTCCCGCCGAACCAAAAATAAGCACTTACGAACGCACATCCCCTCCCACTTCACGCCTCGCCTGTTCTGAGCTTGTCGAAGTTCAAACTGACCGATTCCAACGAATCGGTCAGTTTGAATTATTACAATTGGCCCTGCCAGAAATTATCATACCAATTGAGCAAAAAAGACATACAATACGCACGGATATCTCGCGAGACGCTGTAGGCCGGCCTCGCAGCCCAAATTCAGGCCTCGTTTGGTAAAAACGCATGAAACCGATTATTGACATATTAGAACAGCGTATCGCCTCGGCAATGACCCACATTGCCGCCCGCCCCGCCCCCGCCATCGTCAAACCTGCCCAGACCACGAAATTCGGTGACTATCAGGCCAATGGCGTGATGGCCCTGGCAAAGCAGCTAAAACAAAACCCACGCCAACTCGCCGAGCAGATCGTCAGCCGACTGGACCTTTCCGACATCTGCCAACCACCTGAGATAGCCGGCCCAGGCTTTATAAACCTGCGACTCCGACCCGATTGGCTTGCCAACCGACTGAAAGAGGCCATCCAGGACAAAGCCCGCCTCGGCGTCGATCCTCTGGGAAATCCGCCCACCACGGTAATAGATTTTTCCAGCCCAAACATCGCCAAACAGATGCACGTCGGCCATTTGCGATCTACCATCATCGGCGACGTCATCGCTCGCGTTCTCCAGTTCTACTACGATGATCCAGGCAAAATCATCCGCCAAAACCACATCGGCGACTGGGGTCTGCAAATGGGAACTCTTGATTATCAGATAGAACGTAAGTTGAAAGAGAAAGGCGATCTCGCCGGCGACGATCTCAGTATAGACGATCTTACCATCGACGATTTAGAAAAGGCTTATAAAAATGGTTCCGATCTTGTAGCCGGCAATCCTGAAATTGCGGAAATCTGCCGGGAAAAAACTATCAGGCTCCAGTCAGGCAGTGCCAGGGAAAAAAAGCGTTGGGAAAAGGTTCGTGAAATATCACTGATCGCATGTATGAAAATTTATGAGCAATTGGGCGTAACGCTTGGGCCTGAAAATGTTTGTGGTGAAAGTTTCTATGCCGATAAACTGCCTTCTGTGATCTCTGTGCTCTCTGGGGCCGGTCTTTTGACCGAATCCGAGGGTGCTCAGTGCGTATTTCTCGATGGTTTTACCACCATCGATGGTGAGCCACTGCCGTTAATTGTGCAAAAAAGCGACGGCGCCTATTTGTATGCCACGACCGATTTGGCCGCGGTACGCTATCGCGTCGGCGAATTAAAGGCTGAACGTATCATTTATGTGACCGACGCCCGGCAGAAACTGCATTTCGAGATGTTTTTCACCTGTGCCCGCAAGGCCGGATGGGCTGGCGAAAATGTCAGCTTGGAACACGTACCTTTCGGTTCGGTACTGGGCGACAACAATCGACCTTTGAAGACCCGCTCCGGCGAAAACGTAAAGCTCAAAGACCTGCTCGAAGAAGCCGAAAAAAGGGCCAGGCAAATTGTCGAGGAAAAGAACCCCGATCTCGACGAACAGCAAAAGCAAAAAATCGCCCATGCCGTTGGGATTGGCGCGGTTAAATACGCCGACCTTTCCAATAATCTGGTTAGTGACTATGTGTTCAACTGGGACAAGATGCTCTCCATGGACGGCAACACCGCCCCTTATATGCAGTATGCCTACGCCCGGGTGCAGAGCATCTTCCGCAAAGGCAGCATCGATAAGGATGAACTATTGGCCGGCTGTGGCGATATGGAGCTTACCGAACCGGACGAATTAACCCTGGCAAAACTGCTTTTGCGATATGCCGAGGTGGTCGAAACCGTCGCCGGCGACCTGCGACCGCACCTGTTGACCAATTATCTATTTGATCTGGCTCAGGCATTTAGCGGTTTTTACACTAATTGTCCCGTACTCAAAGCCGACGACCCGGCCCGATCGAATCGTCTGCTGCTGTGCTATCAAACTGCCAGGACGATCAAGCATGGCCTGGATTTACTGGGGATCGAAACTATCGATCAGATGTAACGCGGATGGATAGTGGGGCGGCATTATACCCTCTTTTCGAGTGTTCGTCATCCGTTTAGCACCTCATTTTTGGGGGTGGAGGAGTAAAGGAGTGGATGAGAGGGTTTGGGGGCGGATTTTTGCCGGGTTTGGGCCTCAAAGATTCATTTGACAAGGTTGGCCTGGTTAGCTACGATGCACGCTCAGTTATCGCGGATGTGGCGGAACTGGCAGACGCGCAGGCTTCAGGTGCCTGTGGGGGCAACCCCATGGAGGTTCAAGTCCTCTCATCCGCAATACACTATCAGTTCAAATATCAAGATTTTAAGCATTTGCAGAATTTCCTACAGAGTCATCTCCTTATTTCAAGCCTCATCTAGCTCCTCCCATACACTACCGCATAAGGTCCGAATAACTCCCCAAAAAGATAAGATAGATAAAATAGGGGAGATATTAAAGCATAATAAGTCTATATGACGATTGCTTATATTACCTAATTTACCTAACTTAACTATTTTGACGCGAACACAGGTAACTCGAATGTATAGGAATTTGTATTTAACTTACGTTTTCGTAGTGAGTTTACGTAATTCGATTGATATCGGAATAACTTAGCGAACAGGGATATTCGCTCCATAAACCGCTTACGCAACTGAACACGGAAGTCATTGCGAATGCTCAAGTTAAAGGAAAAATCCGATGAATTTAGAAGAATTTTTAACCCGCTATTTGCAGAGGCTCCTCAGGGGAGACCGTATCGGTTGTCGCGAGATTTTAGGAGCCGCCTTGCAGACTGGAACACCTGCAAACATCATTTTCACCGATCTATTTTCACCTATAATTTCTGAAGTAGCAAGACTTTACCGCAATCACGAGATTGACTTAATTACCGAGCACATGGCCACTCGAATCAACCGCACCCTCGTCGATCAGCTCCAGAGCAAGCTCCCCCGCCGCGACCCGCGTAACCTCAAAATGATCATAACATGCGCAAACGACGATCCAGAGGAGCTTGGCGCCCAGATGTACGCGGATTTATTCGAGTCTGACGGCTGGGAGGTCAAGTTCATCGGTGGCGGTGTGCCCAACGACGAAATCATGGCCCTATCAGGACTTATACAACCTGACATACTGTTTATTTACGGAACAAAAGCCTCAAACGCCCCGGATGTAAGGCGATTGATAGATACGATTCGCAATGTCGGAGCGTGTCCACAGCTACGATTTATGCTATCGGGAGGCGTTTTCAATCGGGCTGAGGGCCTTTGGGAGGAGATTGGTGCGGATTTGTTTGCCTCAACAGCAAAGGATGCTTTGGAGATCGCCCTTACGGATCAGCGGGCAAAACCACGAAAGCGACATAACCATTGCGACGCAGCCAAGAACACGGTAATGGAAAATGCAGTGAGTAGGTAGAGGAAGACATAAGTGCTTGTTTTTGGTATCTGGGAATTGATGTAAGTGCTTATTTTTCGTAGCGTGAAATTGTTGTAACTCCTTATTTTACGTTAGAAGAAATGCGCATAAGTGCTTATTTTGTGTTGTTGGAATTGATGTAAGTGCTTATTTTTGCGTAACGATTATAACGATTAGGCAAGATAGGTAAGAAAAAAGTGCGAAATTCCGACGAATTCCGATGAAAAGTGATGTGGTTTGTACCCACTTTGCACTATGTTTGTACTATGTTTGCACCCACTTTGCACCATGTTTGTACTATGTTTTGATGAGTTTTGATGTTAAGATAGGGAAGATTAACCACAGGGGCACAGAGACACGGAGAAGAAAAGAATTTGACGAGATAACAAGATTATCAAGATTGAGAAAGAAGAATTTTTGACAGGATTAACAGGATTGACAGGATAAATAGTGGGTGAGTGGATGAGTTTTGGGCGGTCCGGGAGGGGGGGAAAAAAGTTAGAAGTTGGAGGGGAGGGCGGAGGGGTTGGGGGAGGAAAGAGGGTGGACCTGGGAGAGGGGAAGTCAGAAGTCAGAAGAAAGAGCGCGGAGTTGGGGATTGGGCGGGCCGTGGCATGAAGGTGTAATGCGTATATCATATTGCGTATTGCGGGAAAGGAAAGATGGTCAGGTGGGGAAAGAATAGAACACGGATCGGACGGATCAGATTGACAAATAGGGACAGAAGAAAGAAACAAGGCAATAGGCACGAGGCACTAGGCACTAGGGGGAGGAAGAAAAAGGAAAAAGG
>CAZICK010000135.1:0-5919 GCA_964537505.1 uncultured Pirellulales bacterium | reverse complement strand
GATACAGCAGTTCTTAGCCTCGTGTTCTGTACAGATTCTTATGAGGAACCAAATGCTTTTTGCCGATCATGCGACAATCTCCGAATCCGACCTCGATGCCATAAAGGTCAAACTTTCACAAATGCAGTTATGCCGGCCCCGAGCGTTCGGCAACTGCTGGCTGGCCTGCCGACTCTGGCAGGGACTTGGCCTCGATGAATTCTGGCAGCAGCGTCTCGACGAATCTCGCGGTGACATTGCCTGGTCAAAAGTTCTCAAGCTTTTGGTGACAAACTGCCTGATCGATCCTGCCAGTGAATTCTATGTTCACCGGCAGTGGTTCGACAAGACCGCAATGGACGAACTGCTCGATACTGATTACCAGATAGCGTCAAAAGACAGGCTATACCGCTGTCTCGACAGGATACTCGATCATAGGGTATGGGTAATGGACAGAGGCATCCCTACGGAAGAAGTCCTCTCGCAGATGCGGGATGAAAACATACAATACCTGGTCGGCACTCCAAGAGCAAAGCTCGCCAGACTTGAAGACAAACTTGTCGATCTCGACTGGAAAACCGCCAACGAGAATGTATCTGTAAAACTGCTGTCAGAAGATAAGGAGCTATATGTCCTGGCGAAAAGCAAAGACCGCAGGGCAAAAGAACGTTCGATGCGCAAATACAGGTTGCGCAAATATCTGGTGGGTCTTGAAAAACTGCGTAAGAACTGCCGTAATCGTGACAAACTTATTGAACGGCTTGGCGCATTGAAACAGCAGGCCGGCAGATCAGAGAAATGCGTTGATTTAACAATACCGCCGGGGCAGGCATTTACAGTCGGCAGTTTCAAATATAAATTCAACAGGGCCGCGTATCGCAAAATGCTTCTGCGTGACGGCCTGTATCTATTGCGTACCAATCTTACAGAGACTGAGCCGGATATAATATGGCAGCGGTATGTCCTGCTGACGCAGGTAGAGGCGGCGTTCAAGAGTTTGAAAAGTGACCTGGCCGTTCATCCGGTGCGCCACCAGCTTGAGCACAGAGTGGAGGCGCATATATTTGTGGCCGTCATGGGATACTGTCTTATGGTGACGTTGCGGCAGAAACTTCGAAGCTGTGCCGACGGTCTTACCGCACAGGATGTTCTGGATAAACTCGGCTCTATTATGATGATAGATGTCCGCATACCGACAGCCGATGGCCGAATGCTCCAGATGCGCCGCTACAGCCAGCCGGAACAGGAGCATCGGATAATACTCGACAAGCTCAGGATGACCCTGCCCAAACAGCCGCCGCCAAAGATATACAGCCGACATCTCAATGACAGCTTTTGTGGTGGAAACTAACCGGCCTGACGCTGCCAAAACCGCCGATTTAAGTGCCTATCTGCGAAAGTTGGGCTAAAAAACTGCATGAGGTGACGGAAAGGATTTGTAAGGAGAAGGTAGAAAGTTTTATAAAATAAAATATTTTTCCCGCACAGCGAAAAAGGAGCAAAGAGTTTAGTATTTTAATGCCCGAAAAATAAGGAGTTACGTTCATTCCCGCCGAACGAAATAAGAACCCGTTTCAACACTATTAAGTGCGATTATGGCAATGCTGCTATCCAGCTATCAATTTTACCCAGAATCCCCATAACAATAGTGATATGGGGCCTCGACGATGAATTCGATGCCAGGGCATCCATCCTGTTTGACCAGAACACATCTGAGCAAATACCATTGGACGCATTGGACGATGCTATGCAATTGACAATTGACGCCCTGATGGACATATAGCTTATAAATACCTAGCATTTATCAACTTAGGTGAATTCTTGAAGATGACGTATTAGTGATTTTTTACCTTGGTTATGCTCGATTAAAAGTTGAAGACTCTCAAAAAATTGGTATAATCGCAGCCATGCGAAAGACAAAATATATTTTTACCGAACTTAGGAACCACGCACCATTTACAGCTTTTGGAACATTGCTGGGCATTGTTTTTATGCTGATTTTCAATGAGTTACGGGGCCAAACCAGCAAAATTCTTTTTGACATTTTCCACCCTGCCCACGTCGTACTCAGTGCGATGACCACCACGGCGGTATTCAGGCTACATAGCAAAAAAGCCGGTTTTGGGGTGGTTTTGGTCATTGGTTTTGTCGGATCGATAGGCATAGCAACACTAAGCGACTGTCTGATTCCTTATGCGGGCGAATTATTGCTCGATCTGCGTGTCAGCCATAGCCACGTTGAGGCGGCGGGCGACGGTGACCATGGTCATAAAGCGGCTAGTGAGGCCGAGAACCATGGTCTTGAGGCGGCGGGTGACGGAGACCATGTTCATAAAGCGGATGGGAAAACCTTTGAGCCTGGCGGAGCTCATATCGGGTTTATTGACAGTTGGTATATTGTCAATCCGGCAGCTATTCTGGGTGTGCTCATTGCATATATATTGCGAGGCTCGAAGTTTCCGCATGCCGGGCACGTTCTGCTGAGCATTTGGGCTTCGCTGTTTCATATTCTGATGGCAATGGGAGATAGTGTTTCCTTTGCCCAGTGGCTGGGGATATCTGTATTTTTGTTCGTGGCGGTTTGGCTGCCTTGTTGTTTCAGTGACATTGTCTTTCCCCTGCTGTTTATCAAGTTGCCCGATGAACTACCCAGTCATTCGCACTAAGCCATATAATGATATTTGAACGATTATCTCAGATTGCCTTCTTTGCCAATATAAATGAGCCACAAGTTCTTGACCTATGTTTTTTTATTGACTTAACATAATACCATCGGATCGGCTCATGCTGAGCCGGCGAAGGCCGGATTTTTGGAGGTACACTGCTATGTCCCTGGCATTCTCATCGGAAGAGTTCGGATTTGCATTCAGAAGTTCAAAAAGCTCTATGCATCAAAAGCCCACAGATGAGACACCATTTTGCATTGCCATTTTGGCTGATTTCGGCGGTCGTGGCAATCGTGGACTTTGCGAAACAGGCGAATCGCTTGCCGGTCGTCGTCGGATTATGGTTGACGTGGACAATATTGAAAATTTGCCGGCCAAGCTCGGCGTCCAGCTTCATATTCCCATTGGCAGCGGTGGGGAGGTGAAGATGCAGTTTAAGGAGCTGGACGATTTTCACCCGGACCGGATTTTCGATCAACTTGAGCTTTTGCAGGAATTGAAAGCGATCCGAAATCGATTGCAAAACCCGGCTACGTTTACGGAAGCCGCTGGGCAATTGCAGTCATGGATAACCGGTAAGCCGGATGCGGACAAACCCCATGCCCCGAAAGCTGATGATGTTTCCGCGTGGTCCCAGGAAACTAATGATGATATGCTGGCTCGCCTGCTGGAAAAACAACCCGGTCAACAACCTTCAACTTCACCGGGTCTTTTCCCCAGCGTAGAGGCGTTTATTCGCCAGGCTGTCGAGCCCTACATTGTCCCCGCCCCTGATCCCCGTCAGGGGGATCTTGTCAGGCAGGTGGATCAGGCCCTTAGCGGCCAGATGCGGGCGATTCTGCATCATCTGGATTTTCAAAGACTCGAATCGGCCTGGCGAACCCTTCATTTTCTTGTCAGTCAGGTGGAAACGGACGAAACACTCAAGCTCTATGTTATTGACATAACGAAAGCTGAACTGTCGGCTGATTTATCTTCAAACGAATTGCAATCCACCGGTACGTATCGTCTCCTTGTTGAGCAGAGTGTTGGCACACCCGGCGCCGGGCCGTGGGCACTGCTGCTTGGTGATTATGTTTTTGATCAGTCGGAGGAAGATGTGTCGCTGTTACGAAAACTTGCCGGAGTGGCCCAGGCCGCCGGAGCGCCGTTTTTGGCCACCGCCAGTCCGCATTTTGCCGGTTGCGAATCGCTGGCCGCCGCGCCGGACCCGGATGACTGGCAATGTCAGGGTCATCCCGACCTTGTCCGGCAATGGCGGGAATTTCGCCAATCACCCCAATCAGCGTTTATCGGTTTAGCCCTGCCTCGATTCTTACTACGCTTACCTTACGGTAAAAACACGGAACCAATCGATCAATTTGAATTTGAAGAGTTAACCGATGTGCCTGACCATAACAGATATTTATGGGGGAACCCCGCCGCTATTTGTACATATCTGCTGGCTGCGGCGTTTCGCGAGTGCGGCTGGTCCCTCACCGATGGCCTGCGTTGTGATGTGACGGGTTTGCCTATGCACGTGTACAAAACCGACGACCAAACGAACGTTACTCCCTGCGCCGAGATATTTCTTACCGAACGGGCGATGCAAATCCTCATCGATAAGGGGTTGATTCCCCTGCTTTCTTTCAAGGGGCGGGATACCGTTCGGGTCGCGCGGTTTCAATCCATAGCCGAGCCTCCAACTCCATTAGCCGGGCGTTGGAGGTGAGTATCGAGCCATATTCGACTATGACGACAATGAACCGATTGCCAGTTTTGTTCATGCCAAGGGGCAGGTGATAATGCAATACGATGGCGCTATGACAGAGACCAATGCCGAGCGATACTTCTATCTGCACGATCGGCTCGGCAGCGTCCGCCAGGTTATAGATGAAGACGCAAACATAGAAAACTGCTACACTTACAACCCCTGGGGCCAGACCATCGGCGATGAGACCGCTGAGACTGGAACCTTCTTCAATCCCTACCGCTTCGGGGGCTACTTCTGGGAGCCAGAGATCACCCAATACCACTGCTTCCGCCGGCAGTACGACCCCATCCTCGCCCGCTTCACCTCCCGCGATCCCGTCATGGGCGATTTCAAAGAACCGCTTACACTGCACGCGTATCTGTATTGTCTTAATGACCCGGTTAATTATATTGATCCTAGTGGAGAATTTCTTGGTACCCTGTTAGGTATAGGGGGTTGGATGGCAGAAAAAGGCCAAGATCTAGGGAAATTAGCCATGGGGGCAACTCTAAGGGATAAGGTAATACTTCTTGGTTCAATAGCCAATGGTCTAGTCCAAGGCTCTTTAAACATGTGGACAGGATCTGATAACGCCAATAATTACGCAAAATTTGGGATTGGTTTTATTGCCGGAGTTGCAGAAGTTCAAATTGGAATGCGACTCCAACAATGGGGACACCCAGGCGCTACAATCGGCAATACGGTATCCAATGTATTTATGTCTGCTGCCAATAGGTACATTTCAGGGAATCTGGCGTGGAACTGGCAAACAATTTTTGATGTTGGCGCTAGTGCCGTAATAGGAGCGGCTTTAGGAGGCGCGACAGATTATAATACATTCCGTCTTGGTGCCGATGAAATCTACACCGCCCTTCACGTTGGAGTGGCAAATCTTGACATCCAATTGGGCAGAAAAGCTATAGATGAAACTGCTGAAGCTTGGTAGGATTTATGGAAGATATTGAAACAATGAAAGAACTGCAAATGAAGCTCAAACCGAACAGAATATCTATTATTTCTATGCTTATTATATTTTTTATATTCATCGTTATTGTGACGGCTGGTTTAATCGCTTGGTTCATTGGCGTAAAAGAAACGTTACATAACGGCCAGTCAATATTTCGAGGTCCCAATCTCGTTAAATTAATACTGTTTGCTATAAGTTTGACGGTTTTTATTTTTGGAGAAATTATGCTTGTTGTTTTGTTTATCGGATATTGGACGGCATATAAAACAACCATTGAATTGGCAGATGAAACAGTCATCATAAGGCGTGGGGTGAAAGAATTCAAAGTTTATAATAATACGAATACCTATGTTTACGACGCACGTGTGATAAAGTGGCTCATTTGGGATATCGATAAAGCTAAAATAAAAATATTGAGGATTAGCCGGGGTGATTGGGGGACTCAACAATTTGAAGTGCTGCAATCTCATTTAAAATCATTTCAAGGATATGGTAATGATACCTCTGAAATGTGGACAAGATTGACGCCTGCGTCAAAAGTTTGCTCAGGCAGCGATGCTGAGTGTTGAAAATTT
>CAZICK010000134.1:0-6118 GCA_964537505.1 uncultured Pirellulales bacterium | reverse complement strand
ACTTCCAATCGAGCCGCCAATGCCGAAGCGCACAGTGCATTCTCATAGTCCGCATCGCCTACCAGGACAACACGGGTTGTCGTCGTCCAGTGAGTCTGCGCGAGACCACAAGCCACATTGTCCAGTGTACCGCTGGTGTCAACCACGTAAGCGTTGGCTGGATTGTATAGTGTCAGATAATCGTATATTTCTTCAAGAATTGTTTCATCCTCATCCAATGCGATAACCGATGGTCCGGCCGTATTGGTCTTAGCCGATGCCGGGATAGCCGCCAGGTACGCAAGGTCTTTCCAACTGGAAGTAGAAGGAGGAACCGAGACCAAGAAAGTGTTCATACCGGAGCTTGGCGCTACATTGGTAGTAAAGCTCCAGACCACACCGGTGGTGGTGCCAATGGCGTTGACTGGGTCGATACGCCAGTAGTAGGTTGTCGAAGCACTGAGGGTCGGATCGTAGGTGGTCGCGGTTTGATTGCCCTTGAATTCTCCGCTATCGGGAGTCGAGTCCGTACCGAAATAGACGTTATAGGAAACCGTGTCTATTCCTGGGGTCCAGCTTAAGTAGGTAGCGCCCCAGACTTTTGTGGCATCGTCGGCGGGTATCGGGTCAGTGGCCTGGCCCGGCGCCGATGGGGTGTAAGTGCTAATCGCTACATCGTCAAAGTGGGACTGGGTGCCGCTGCAGTTGCGGTCAAGGCCGCAGACAATCGTCATAGCCTGACCAACATAGCTGGTAATGTCCGCAGCGTCATAGGTCCTGGAGAATAACTGGTGTGTGCCGCTCAAAGTCGGCCACACCGAGGAACTTGGCGTCAGTGCTGTTCCGTTTGCCAACAGCTTGAGCACGATAGGAGTCGCGGAGCCATTGGCGTACATCGAAAGCGTATATGTTGTGCCGCTGGCGATGTTGCCGAGAGATGCCGCCGAGGTGATCAGGCCACCGGCCGCATTGCCCCAATCTCCGCCGTTGACCAGGTAGCAATAAGCGCCGCCGGAGGTATGGTTGTTTCCGGTTGAGACGGAACCCTGAAGGTTTCCGGTAGCCTGGTCCCGTCCATACGTGCCGCCCCAATATATCCACCCGTCCCTGTCGTATCCGAGCCATCCTGGGATATCGCCCAGGGTGCCGGTGGTTTGATCGGAGAAGGTGTACACCCCACTATCTATGGGGCAATCCGGCCCTACGCCCTGCGTCCAATCTGTTATGGTCGCGGTGATTGTGGTTGAGTTCGGTTTGTAAATCGTCTCAAAAGCATAATTTGGCACGGTGACTGTGCCCGCCTGGACCTGGCCGATGGCGAAGGCGGACACAAAAACCGCCACGGCTACAACTACATTTTTTTTACCCATTGCATTACTCCTTTACTGAGAAAAACATTATTGCGTCCTCAACACACATTGAGGACATACGAAATACACATACACACATCTCGAATATTGTCAAACGCGTTCGGCATTCGATTCGATATTGGCGCAGCACAATTGCTTGTTACAAATCGTTACAAAAGAACCCAACGTTGAATAACGCCCCATTCGACCCGCGATGACAGGCAACTCAGAAAACTTTGTGCCAGATTCGATCCTGATCATATACGCCTCCGCCAGCATAAGAAACAATCAGATAACTGCAATGATAACAAATCACATTTCTTTTGCAAGTTTTTTTTTATTATTTTTCAACAAATTTATTATTATTTTTCAGCAAATGACGTAACTCATTGATATTGCTTGGGTTCTACACAGATTTTTTTTGGGGGGGGAAAATAGAAATTGAAAATTAGAAGGAAGAGACCCCCAGGATAGGCCCGGAGGCTAAAAGTTTATGGTTAACGTTACCCTGCATATTTCATAGGGGTATCGATTTCACGACGGAGGGGGATTTTTCTCGATCTGTCATAGAAATAGCCTTTCTGTTTAAGTATGGCTTCTAGTATAAGTACTTATACTACAAACAGTTAGACTATTTGTCTATCAAAAAATAGAAAAATTTTATGAAATATTCGGGTTAGGCCAGCCGCAGCGTTCCAGCCATTTTACTAGTTCCAGTACCGGCGAAATCGTAAATGCTCCTATAATAATTATTATCAAGTCCGCCATCGGGAGGCTATAGGTACCAAATGGACGATGCAGGAAAGGCACATAGACAATCAGTGCCAGCAGTAACAATTCCCACAGGATAGCCAGATTCAGCCATTTATTGGCAAAGGGCTGATTGATGACTGAATGGCGGTCAGAGCGAAAGTTATACGCTTTGAAGAATTGAATGAGCACAAGCGACACAAATGTCATCGTCATCGCTTCTTCAAGGCAGCGGCCAGAACTCAACGCCCAAACAAACAGACCTAAATTGACCACAGTTGACCAAAGCCCACCCACCACCATGAGGATAACGACGGGCCATGTGAAGATACCGGTGCGAGGGTTGCGTGGTTTACGACGCATAAGGTCTGCTTCAGGCGGGTCAACGGCAAGAGCTAGCGCAGGCAGACCATCGGTGGCGAGATTTACGTAAAGGATTTGCACTGCACTTAAAGGCAGCGGTATCCCAGCGATCGTGGCAGCACTAATCAAGCCAATTTCACCCAGGTTGGATGAAAGCAAATACATCAGATATTTTTTGATATTGTTGAAAATTCCCCTGCCCTCTTCCACCGCAGCCACGATGGAAGCGAAGTTGTCATCGGTAAGTGTCATAGCGGCGGCTTCTTTGCTGACGTCCGTACCGGTAATGCCCATAGCAATGCCGATGTCGGCTTTTTTAAGGGCTGGCGCATCATTCACTCCGTCACCAGTCATCGCGACGATGTGGCCTTTTTTTTGCAGGGCGGTAACCACCTGCAGTTTGTGCGCCGGAGAGACACGGGCGTAAACCTCAATATTCTGCACCTCGCGATCGAGACCAGCATCCGTCATGGCCTCCAATTCGTCTCCGGTAACTACACGGCCTGTTTTGAGGATACCTAACTCACGGGCTATCGTCTGGGCAGTAATGGGGTGGTCGCCGGTAATCATTACTGCTTTTATGCCTGCGTTCTCACAGGTCTGAACGGCGGCTTTGGCCTCGGGACGAGGCGGGTCAATCATCCCCACCAGACCGAGAAATGACATTTCGCGTTCAGCCGTTTCCAGTGTGGCATTCGACTTAGACGCTACGGCCAGTACTCGTAGTGCTTCTCCTGCCATCTGGCGGGCGATTTCCAGAATTGCCGTTCTGCCTGCCGCATCAAGGGTGGTTTCCTCATTGTCAGTCAACTGCCGCACACATGAATTGAGAATCACTTCCGGTGCGCCATTGGAGTAGGCAATTACCCCTTGCTGAGTAGTGTGCAGTGTGGTCATACGCTTGGTTTCGGAGGTGAAAGGTATTTCATTTATTCGTGGGAACCGTGCGTCAAGGTCGCCCTTATCCAGCCCGACTTTAGCAGCGGCCACCACTAACGCACCCTCCGTTGGGTCGCCCTTAATACCCCAGCGGCCATCCGGTTCGCGGATTATGTGGGCATCAGACGCCAGTGTAGCCGACTGCAGAAGCTGTTTAAGCCCGGCGGAGGAGTCAAAAGGATCGCCGTTTAGCGAAAACTGTCCCTGCGGTTCATATCCCGCGCCGGAAACATCAAGCGTCCTACCGGCTACATAAACTTTACGCACGGTCATCTCATCCTTCGTGAGAGTACCGGTTTTATCAGAGCAGATGACCGAGATACTGCCGAGTGTTTCAACTGCTGGGAGGCGGCGTATCAACGCGTGGCGACGTACCATACGTTGCACACCAATGGCCAGCGAAATGGTAACTACAGCGGGCAACGCTTCGGGGACGACGGCGACCGCCAACGCAATGCCGAATATCAGCATTTCAATAAAGGGCTGGCCGCGTAACATGCCTAGAGCAACAATAATTGCCACAATAACGAGTGCTGCCCCCATCAGCATGCGACCGACCTTATCGAGGTTCTCCTGCAACGGGGTCTTGCTGGTTTCTACCGTCTGCAACATTTGCGCAATTTTTCCGAACTCGGTATTCATGCCGGTGGCAACGACAATGGCGCGGCCCCGGCCATAAGTCGCTATCGTCCCCGCGTATGCGATATTGCGGCGGTCACCCAAAGCCAGGTTAGGGTGGTCGAGGGAAACAGTGTGTTTTTGTACTGGAACCGACTCACCTGTCAGGGCAGCCTCTTCAATCTGCAAATTGACAGTCTCGAACAACCGGGCATCAGCAGGAATTTTATCGCCTGCTCGCAAGAGAATTACATCGCCTGGCACAAGCTCACGCGCTGGGATATCAGCCTCCCTTCCGTTGCGGATGACGCTGGCCATTGGCGCTGCCATTTGTCTCAGGGCCTCAATGGCTCGCTCAGCGCGATATTCCTGCACAAAGCCCAACAACACTGCGAACAAGACGATGATGGCAATCGCAATCGCTTCAACACCATGTCCCAGGAAGGCCGACAAGGCTACTGCGACAAGCAAGATGATAATCAGCACATTCTTGAACTGCTCCAGGAGTAATGCCCATGGCGAAATGCGATGGGCAGCCTGCAGTTCGTTAGGACCGTATTTTTGAAACCGTTCTGCCGCTTCGCTGACCGATAGCCCATTTGTTAAATCGCTGGAGAAAGAACACAGTATTTCCTTGACATCCAATTGCCACCATTGTTTCATTTGATTTTCCTTTGAAATTTATCTGTAATTTTCTGCGACTTTTACCACTACAATACTAAAAACAGGAACTTCAATTTGCTGCAAAGTATTTTTGTAACCGTTCAGGCCATTAGTGTCTGATTTTCCAGTTTGGCTGGTAAACACAACCAGCCGCAAAAGAACAACTTACAATCAATATGCCCAACTCTCATACCGTTGTCAAGGGTTTTTGGGAGCCCATGGCCATGAATGTCCGATAACATAACTGGCAACAAAATAAGGAATGGCCGGTGGGTGCGAGGCATACGGGCCGAATCGGTTCTAACCCGGATTTCCCAAGTAAATCCCTGCAAAAAAACAAGATTTTGGTAGTATAGAGCCTATGTGTGATGTTTAAGGCAGTTTTACTGGTCTGGTTTGGAGAACCTCTAGCTTTGCCCAAGAAGATTAAGGATTGGTCTCTTAGAACACAAAATAGGAGTAGCAAATGACTGAAGAAAACAAAGGCACAGAAAAAACAAGCTGTACTGTAAAGAAACGCTCAATTGTTCGCAGGATAGTTAAGTCTGTTGTAGTATTGATTGCCGTTGGCGCTCTGGCGTTTGCAGTGGCATTATTCTACAACAATGTATCGCTGACGACTGACAAGGGCTTTGCGAAAGAGCTGGATGCTTCTTTGTCACAAGCCCAAAAGTGGATTGAGCAACATACAGACGACATACTTAATAAAAAAAACGCAGCTCTTCTGACAATGCTTCGTGAATGTGATGATGTAAAACCCACCCCGATATTTAACAGCATCGTACACACTTTCCTTGATACGCCGATTTCACACCATACTGTTTGCTGGAAGCGAGAAGTGGACCCAAGCTGGCCGGTCAATGAGCACGGCCTCAGTGAAACCATAGAGAAGGAAAACATAGATGAAAAGTGGTGTTTATATGCCATTGCACCGGATATAGCTAAAATAACACCGGACCAGATGGACCTTTTCAATCCCCATCGCTGGCAGTTCCGACAGCTTACGCACCAACTTTGGGCTCTGGTTATACTAAGGCAGAACACCGAAAAAAAGGAGGGCCTGGATAAGCTCATCGAACACCTTTGTGGCAGACTCAACGGTGAACTCCTCTTCGATATGGCGCTAACAGATATTTACATTCAAAAGGTGGCATTTGTCCTGCGAGCGGGTTTCCCTGATAAAATCCGGAGGCGGTGGGTTGAGCGCATAATCGCCAATCAAAGATCCGATGGCGGCTGGAATGACAGATGGCTATGTTTTAGTTCGGGGCGCAGGCCGGTTTTTGACACCCCCCCGAGTGACCAGCACGCCACGGTTCAGGCACTGATGGCATTGTATCTGGTTAAATATCGTTATCCGGAACACTTCGGGTTGAAACAAATGAAGGTCGAAAAGTAAAACGGTTCCTCATAAGAATCTGTACAGAACACGAGGCTAAGAACTGCTGTATCCTATT
>CAZICK010000133.1:0-6225 GCA_964537505.1 uncultured Pirellulales bacterium | reverse complement strand
GGGGCGGAAGAAGGCACGAGGCACTAGGCACTAGTAAGAGAGAAGAAGGAAGAAGGCAGAGGGCGGACCGGTGGGGGGGGAAGGACGGAGGGGTCAGAGGTCGGGGGTCGGCGGACAGGGAAGAAAACAGGAGGTGGGGGGGGCTAAAAAAAACAGAAAAAAACCAGAAAAAAACGGAAATGGGCTTGACACGATTTGAGCGCATGGATATACTGCAAAGTTAAGGCTATGGAATTGTGGGCCTATTATGAAATGCCACTGAGAAAATTAGCTGCAGGAAAAAGAGGAATTGAAGAAGAAACAGGCACTAGGCACTAGAAGATAAGAATCCCGCAAAGGCGCGAAGGCGCAAAGATGAAGATGAGATAAGTAAACGCAAAAGGCGAAAAAGATGCGAAAGGCGCAAAGAAGAAAATAGAAATTGGATGGCACAGATTTGACGGATCAGATTGAAAAATAGGGACATTGGTTGACCAGCCGAAAGGACTTGAAATCGAATATCGTGTTATAGCAATAAATAAATCCGGCGAAGGTTCGCCGAGTAATACTGTGATGGCGGTTTTGTAAAGCGTTTAATAAAGTCTGTATAATCATTGTCGGCATACAGCAATCAAATAAAGGAGAGCACTATGGTCGAGGATAACGTAAAGGTAGATAATAAGACATCAATCGGGAAGACTTCTGTGTTCTTGGCTTGGTCTGGCCCGGTTAGTCACAAGATGGCAGAACTTCTGAGGGACAACTTATCGCTTTTCGTAAGAAATGTAGACATATTTATGTCTGAAGACATAAGCAAAGGCAAACGCTGGCAGACCGAGATAGCCAAGGCGCTTGGGTCAACGAAGTTTGGCATTCTATGCCTCACACCTGAGAATCTAAATTCTGAGTGGATACATTTTGAGGCTGGGGCACTGTCTAAGACCGTTGACGACAGCACGCACGTATGCCCGCTCCTGCTCGATGTGAAAAAGTCGGATCTGAAGGAACCTCTTGCCTCCTTCCAAGCAACTCTATTTGATAAGGAGGAGTTCAGAAAGCTCGTAAAGGCTCTTGCTCATGTTTGCGGGGATAGTCTTGAGGAGGGGCAGTATACCAGGCTGATGGATGGTTTATGGCCGAAAATTGAGGAATCTATAAATATTCTCAAGACTGAGCTTGTCGAAGCTCGTCGGAAGAGCGGCAAACCTGAAGACACCAAACCCAAGATCGACCCATTGCTTGAGGAGGTTGTCGTCAGGGTTCGTGAACAGGGGCGTCTTTTGGCCACATTAACCGAGCAAGGCGGAACTGGTTTAGGAAAGGTAATCATCGAAGCTGTCCAGAATATTAAGATGGCGCAACAAAATATGATGGCTCAACAAAAAATGATGGAGGACTTACGAACAATGGATGACCGGTATCGATTGTTTAGTGAACGGGAAGACGCCGCAGCGAGAGAAAATCGACGCTTCATTAGCAGGAGCGAAATGAAAGAGCTGGACAACATGCTTCAAAAGATATCGCCTGAATTAGGGACAAAGAATGACCCAGAATTTGTGTTTAATATGCTGATACGGACTGGCCTATTAAGCGAACGTATGATCGAGCATTATGGCGGGCCCGCAGGCGCAATCGAAGCGATTGGCTTCTTGATGAACCGTAATAAGCGTCGCCTAGCCGAGGAGGACCACAGATAGGGAGGCTACGGTCAGAGCCATACTGGTTGTTTTTGTGATACCTGAGCAATAAGCCCTCGACGAACCGGTAGGTGACCAGCTAGCAGGGGCTTAAAAGGCCGAAAGTTGGCTTTTTGGCCTAAAAGCGGGCATTGTCGGCTTACTTTGCGACAAAGTCGGTTAACTCCGTGACAAAGTAAGCGCAACCTGAGGCAAAGTCGGCTTACTTCGTGGCGTTGTGAGGTTACATCGAGGCATTGTAAGGTTACATCGTGATGTTGTCGGCTAATATGGCGTTGCTGGCTTACAACGTGGCATTGTCGCTTTACATTGAGGCATTGTTAGCTAATGCGGCATTGTAAACGGGCAAATAGCCGTATAAGTCGTTTATTTTAAGGCAGTTAGGCGAAAAAATGGCAGAAAGGCAATTTGAGAAAGATTATGGAATCGAAATGCTTGGTTACATAGCCGAGCGTTTAATCTACCGCTGGCGGATTAATATAGAAAATGTCAGCTAATAAACAGAAAGGTTCGAATATGGGCAAGAGATTATTTATTAGTTACGATGGCGAGGATATAAAATTAGCCAATCTGATTAAAGAATTATTTTGTTGTGGGACCAAAGGATTATTAAACGACGAAATATTCTGTGATACTTTTGCTACTAGGGAGCCACCCCCTGAACAGATTCGTCAGGCTTTGTGTTCTTGCGAAGCCGTAATATGTATAATGACTCCTGATTCAATTTGGGAACCGTGGGTTACATTTGAGGCTGGAGGAGGGTTTTTTGCTTTTAATACATATTCCTCCAAACTGCATCTTGTGTCAGCACATAAGATCATGCATGAAAAGTTGCCAAAGCCATTAAGTGGAATAAATTTAAAAGTTCATGATCTTGCTAATACTGAAGACCTTGAATGGTTCTATAAGGAAGTCGCCAAAGTCCTTGGAATCTCGAATGATATAGCTGATGTGAAAAATTCATTGGAAAAGATTAAAGAAGAAGCCAGTACAAGTTCTGGGGACTGGAGATATGTAAGACAAGCATTAATTGTGGAAAGGGGGATAGGAGAATCTCCTTTTAATTTCAAAAGGCTTCTTGCAATTGCGAAAACAAATTTTTTATTAGTTGGGCAGAATTGTCACTTTTTGGTTAGGAACATGGACATATCAGAAAACAAAGATGCTCTTTTCAATAGGTTGAGAAGCGGGGTGAATGTAAAAATTTTGATTAGCGATATTAATGATCCTGTGGCGGTTAAAGCTTGGGAGAGAATTACGGATGTAGCCAATAATAGGTATAAACGAGATCTAAGAGAATCGACAAAAAAATTCCAAGTTTGGCAGCAAGAAGCGAATGAACAACGATTACCCCTTGATATTAGAGCGACTTTTTTATCACCATTGAGTCTGACAATAATAAACGCAAGTGAAGGTGACTCTATAGGCAAGATAGTGCTTACTCCAATGGCCAACGGAGATTCTAATCCTACTACCCGTACATGTTTTGTAATCTCTCAAAAAGAGCATTCAGAAGCTTTTAAGCACCTTAAAAGCGTTTACTATGAGCTTTTTAATGCTGCAAAACCAATATTAACAAGCAGTGGAGTTAAATCTTGGCTCTCACGATTTATGCAGATGAAAACGAAAATACAAAAGAGTTTAAAAGTTGAAAATAAAAATGCATAGATTAAATAGGGACAGCCACCTATTTTTTGATTGAAGACTAATCGGGGGATACCATACCGTGGAAAAAGAAAGGTAACTTTTTATTGAAAGGGATTTTAAAATGGCGAGATTTCCAAGAACACCTGCCTGCCAGCAGGCAGGGAACCAGAGATTACAGCATTAGCGCAATCGATGACATCGGGTTGTACTGGTTGAGCGTGAATTGGACAAACGCGTTTAATTGTTTACACCTAATTTTATCTGATTTGCCTTTGGCAAGTCATAAAGATTAACTACAGGGAACCTCTAAAAATTCATTTTTACTACGAACGGCTGCAATTTTCGTCAGCATCGTTATCGGCCAAAAATCGTCCTCAACGTAGTTGAAACTACGCCTGCGGCGATTTTTGACCTCTGCCTCGCTGATGAAAATTTCGCTCGTTCTCGTGACAAAAGCAATTTTTAGAGGCTCCCTAAATTTCAGGAAATGTCCAATTCCGACTGAAGCATTACAAGACTACCAGAAAAAATGTGCGAAAGATTCTTGACACTACCTCTGGCCGAAAAATATCCCGAACGCGTCGAAAGAATGAAATCGGATTGGCAAACCTGGGCCGATCGGGTTGGCGTTTTCCCCAAGTAACATTCGTTTCGATAACAGAACGGGTGTATCCATAAGAGTCAAGACTTATGTTTTGTCCTGCGCGCCCATGATATCATCAGATAGGGTAATAAGAACGAAGCCACACCTGCCAGTAGGAATGAATTCAATTGCGCAGAGTACGCGCCGATCGCTGCATAGACCGCGGAGATTCCTATGTTTGACAGTGTGGAGAGCAGAAGAAACCGGATGGTTTTCATGTGGGCCATGCCCGCAAACAAGACGGAGGCCTCTGCCAATACGGGGACCGGTCGTGCCAATATGATCATCCAATCCCCAAATTGAGTGGTTAGATGCTCCAGCTTTTTCATTTCCTCCTGTCCCAGCATTTTCTCGGCCAACCGACGTCCCGGACCGTAAGCCAGATAAAATCCCATGACACAACTAAGGGTCATGCCAACACTGGATACCAAGGCCCCAAGTGTCAATCCAAGCAGGTATCCACAGGCCGTACTGACAATGCTTGAGGGAACCGGTAAGAAGATATCCGAGGCCAGAAGCCCGCCCAACAGGATGGCAACTAATCCCTGATGCTGCTGCCTAGACTCAAGCATCCGCTCGGTCCAGGCCTCTAATTGTTCACCAAACACCAGGAAAGGGATGATGATCGCGGCGAGTACCGCCAAACAGAGTAAAAACCAATTTATTTTTGTTGTCATCTTTGTTCTATTGTTCATCTATACTCAATGCGTTTTGAAAGAAATTGTCCCGCTTTCCGTTGAAATTCGGTCAGTGGCCGGGTAACAACTCGGCAATTCTACGCAGCAACCTCCTTATCGTCAACAATGCTTCTTAATGCTTTTATCAGTAATGGGATATTTATCTGGAAGGTCGCCTGCCCATTGGCGATATCCACCTTGACGGCATTTTTTTTGATTTTCCGCAATTTTCTCTTTGACCGAGAGGTCTTTTTCTGGTACTTAAATCTACATAACTGATAGTTAAAACTATCGAGCCGCTTATCTTTTTTTAACAACATTCGAGGCATTCTCTTTTGAAATGCTGTTTATTGTTTCGGGAGCACTATATGAGACAAGACCAAACAAATGTAAGCCTCAATCCCTCGCGTATCGTCGATATGGCCTCAGCTTTCTATGATTCCTGTGTACTGTTCGCAGCCTCAGATTTGGGGATATTTGCCCGGTTGTCCGAATTGGTGGCCGCAGATGTAGCCCAAATCGCCAAGGCCTGCGATTTGAATGAACGTGGTGCACGCCTGTTGCTGGACGCCTGCACAGCCCTGGGTCTGTTGGAGAAAAAGGATCATACCTATCAAAACACCCCTGAAACCCAGATGTTTTTGGCGCCCGGGGCGCCGGGTGACCTCAGTCAGGCCATACGTTACAATCGCGATGTATATCAAGCATGGAGTCGGTTAGCCGAATTGGCGCGAACAGGCAGGCCGGTGGAGTCGCCTGATCTGCATCTGGGCCATGACGAGGAACGGACACGGACCTTTGTGCTTTCCATGCACGGTCGTGCCCTGGGCATTGGCCGGGCCGTGGTGGGGCAACTCCAACTCCAAGGGCGTAAAAGGCTTTTGGATGTGGGAGGCGGTCCGGGTACCTATTCCGTGCTCATTGCCCAGGCCAATCCGGAAATAACCTGTACGGTCCTGGACCTTCCGGCTGTGGTCAAAGTGGCAGAGGAACTGATCCAGGCCGAATCCATGCAGGATCGAGTCAAGACACAGGCAGGCGACTATCACAACACGGCCTTTTCCCCAGGGTATGATACTGTGAACTTCTTTGGTGTGCTTCACCAGGAATCCCCGGATAGCATAAGAGAACTCTTTAAACGGGCCTATGTTGCTTTAGAACCTGGCGGGCTGGTGCATGTACTCGATATGATGACTGACGCCACTCATACTCAACCAAAGTTTTCTGCACTCTTTGCTGTAAATATGGCCCTGACAAGCGAAAATGGGTGGGTATTCTCTGATCAAGAGCTGGAAGACTGGTTGGGTGAGGCCGGTTTTGTCGATTTCAAACGTCGTATTTTGGCTCCCCCTATGCCCCATTGGCTCGTTACAGCACACAAACCGGGGTAACCTGTTAGATGCCAGCGTCAAAAGGATGTGAATCATTGATTTTTATTATTGTATGTGTTTTGGTACAAGATTCACTATATTATGTTACATTGTAGTATTATTAAGTAACCGCGAAATTGAGGGATTTTGGCTATGTGTGACGCCTGCGTCAAAAGTAGTTCGCCACTTAAAAATATCACAACTTATTGTAA
>CAZICK010000132.1:0-6282 GCA_964537505.1 uncultured Pirellulales bacterium | reverse complement strand
AAGAAACCAGTCATTTTTTGGCATATCCATGTACAGATTCTTATGAGGAGCCTATATATATATATCAAGTTATTTGCTCAAGTGATTCATGTAGTCGAACATGGGCAGATACACACCCATAAGTATGAAACCAACTATCGCCCCCATAATAACGGTCATAGCCGGTTCGAGTTTGAGCAGGAGCGAATTTATGGTTCGTTCGATATCTCTATCGAGAAAGTCAACACCCTTATTGAGCATAATCGCGAGTTTCCCCGCTTCTTCACCGGACTCGGCCAGTTGTACGATTATCTGTGGAAATAGGTCGTGTTGTTTCAAGGCGGTGGCAAGCGGACTTCCGGTTTCTATTGACTTCTGCAGCTTTTGAGCTATTTCGGATACTTTCGCGTTATGGGCGACTTCGTTTGCCACTTCCATAGCCTTGGTAAAGGAAACCCCGGCGGAGATAAGCATGGCAAACGTCCGCATAAAACGCGCCACGACGATCATACGTTGAAGATTGGCGAATATCGGCATTTTCAGCTTGAAGGTATCCCATCTGGCTCTTATCTGTGGTTTTTTGGAGAGTCTTTTTAACAGGACTACCATAATGACAACGAAACAGATAATAGCCCACCACCAATATCTGACCAGGACGCTTAATGTGATAAGTACCTGGGTAGGCATCGGCAGAGCAACATGCAATCGCTCGTAGAGTTTCTGGAAAACGGGAATAACGAAGACCACCAACCCGGTAACGACCAGCAAACACATAACGCCTACGACAATCGGATAGGCAAAGGCGGATTTTACTCTGCGTCTCAGCTCAGCTTGTTTTTCCAGATAAACGGCGCTCGATTCAAGAACCTCAGAGAGTTTTCCGCCCGACTCGCCGGCCTCCACCATGCCAAGGAAGAATCCCGAAAATACATCGCGATGTTGAGCGAATGCGCTTTTCAGTGTCGAACCTGTTTCGATGCTTTCTCTGACGTCGGCAATTATGTTTTTGAAGGTTGAATTGTCCGTCTGGCCCTCGAGTGACTCGAGCGATTTGGTGATCGACAATCCCGCCGAACACATTCCGGCAAGTTTGTAAGTGAAAGTAACTACTTCGACCGGTTTGACTTTTTTGCGTTTTGTCTGCGATTTTTTCGCCGGCTTGGCTTTGATGAGCGTATCGCCCATTTTGGCCAATTCCACCCTGAGCGTGGCGATGCTGTCAATGTCTTCGCAGGAACCCGAAAACTTGCTTCCATTACTGTCAACAGCGGTGTATTGGTAAACTGCCATTATCCCGTTCTCATATCAATAAGACGACGTATTTCATCCAGGGTGGTTGCTCCCTTAAAAACCTGTTCCAGGCCGCTTTTAAGGAGTGTTCTCATTCCTTCTTTGATCGCCTGCTGTTTGATGGCATCGTCACTGCTTCCCTCGATAATCATTCTGCGGATTTTGTGAGAGACCTCCAGCACCTCGTAGATCGCCTGGCGACCGCAGTATCCGGTATTGTGGCAGGCATTGCAGCCGGGGCTGGAGTACAAACGAAAATTTTCACCGGGTTGGGCCAGAAACGCTATTTGTTCGAGTTCTTCGGGACTGGGTTCGTACTGCCGACGGCAGGTGGGACAGATGGCGCGTACAAGCCTCTGGGCGACGGCTCCCAAAAGTGCCGAAGCAACAAGAAACGGCTGGACGCCCAGATTAACCAGACGGGAAATGGCGCCTGCCGCGTCATTTGTATGTAAGGTGCTCAAGACCGTATGTCCGGTCAGGGCCGCACTGATAGCTATCTCGGCGGTCTCGAGATCGCGAATCTCGCCGACCAGTATGACGTCCGGGTCCTGACGCAGTATGCTGCGCAGAGTTGCTGCGAACGTCACTCCGGCAATGGGTTTGACCTGAACCTGGGTAATGCTCTCGAGACGATACTCGACCGGGTCTTCGACGGTAACGATATTTTTTTCGGGAGTGTTGAGCAGTTGGAGAACTGAATAAAGGGTCGTGGTTTTGCCACTTCCGGTAGGACCGGTGATTAAAAGCATACCATGAGGATACTCGACCAGTGACCTTAATTTTTCATTGTCGGCCGTGGAAGGCACAATGGTATCCAGCGACCATTTATTTTTGCTCTTGTCAAGTATTCTGATAACAATCTTTTCGCCGCTGACCGTCGGCAGGGAAGACACTCTCAGATCGTATGTCCGCCCGTCGTGGTTCAAAGAAATGTGCCCGTCCTGGGAAAGGCGTCGTTCGGATATATCCATATCAGCCAGGATTTTGATGTGGGAGACCACTTCCTGCTGGACAGATGACGGTACGTCAATCGCGTTACGCAGGAGTCCATCGATACGATAACGGACCCGCATGTCCGGTTCCTGTGGTTCGATATGGATATCGCTGGCCTTAACGTCAATGGCCCCGGTTATGATTGACGAAACAAGTTTCGTAACAGGATCGTCGGCGACACGTGAAGACTTGGTTTCAAGCTCGGACGCCTCTGTCTCGTCATCATCGGCGCCCTTCTTGAGCCGCATCGAGACGATGGCCTGACGAGTGACGTTACGTACATTAAAATGGTATCTGACGGCCTGTCGGATGGCGGTGGGTGTGGCGGCTAAGGGAATAACCTTGCAGCCGGTTCTGGTCTCGATTTGATCACGAACGGAAAGGTTCAGGGGCGATTCCATTGCCACGAACAGATTGTTGCCCTCTTTTTTTATGGGGATCATATTGTGCTCGTTCACCATTTCATACGTCACCATGTGCGCAGCCATGGGGTCAACCATGTCGGCGGAGAGGTTCACGAACTCTAACCTGTTGGTAGCGGCGACTATTTTGGCGAACTGCTGCTCATCAACGAGATTTTTTTTCTTGATGATACCGAGCAGGCTTTGCCCGCTTGTCTGCTGCTCCTGGAGCACGTCCTGGAGGGTCTTCTCGTCGAGAAACGCCTCTTCGCGGATATACGAAACAATATGATCCTGTTTTTGCATAGATCAAGCCTCTATTTGAGGATGCGCACTACTATTTTGGGGATGCGCACTATACCTTTGCTGGAGTTTGGTATCGACATATATCCAGACAAACTTAATCGGTACAGGCGGCCGATGGTCCTATAAACCTGCCGACCCGTCTGGAAACAACTGCTATAACTGTTCTTAGAAGCCCCACGGCGGTTTTTACTCGTATGACGGGGTGTTCAGGTCGATAAGAACCCCCAGGAGAAAGTGTTCTATGAGGTTGCCGTAAGCAATCTTAACACTATTAAGGTCCTATAGCCTTAGTCTCTTACAAGTGGATTTGTACGCATAATGTGACGTTAACAGCACTAACAGAAATATCAGGGAGTTATAAAATGTTGACATTATTCAAATCAAAAAAAAAGGCCGCCCAAATCAAAATACTGCTTGTCGATGACGAGCCGGACCTCGTCAGTACGGTACAATACCGGCTAAAATGCTGCAATTACGAAGTCGTTGTGGCTGGAAACGGTAAAGAAGGTCTGGAAAAAGCCCAACAGGAAAAACCAAATATCATACTACTGGACACCAATATGCCGGTAATGAACGGTCACGAAATGCTCGGGCATCTCAAGAAACATCCGGACTTGAAAGATATACCGGTGATAATGTGTACAGCGCAGTGTGAGCCTCAGGATATAGCCACGGCCTCAGCTTATGGGGTGGTGGACTACGTTACCAAACCGTTCGATTACACAGACCTCAGAGAAAAGATCACCCGTATCCTGGAAAAGAACAGGGCATAACGCTTAAAAGACGCACATACAGTCCGCCGGCAGTCATTGCTGCGGCAGTTAAGAGAAAAACCACCCAAGGAATCTCAAGGTGCAATCCGAACCTGAAAAATCAATTAAGGTACTCATAGTCGATAACGACACGAGCCAGGCAACAGTATGGAAGAGACTGTTGGCCGAATCGGGCCTGGAGATTTCCCAAACAACCTCGGTAGAATCGCTACTGGAGGCATTTGAGGCTTTCAATAAAAATCATTTTGATGTGGTATTGCTGGAGCTTGATCTTTCCGACAGTCAGGGACTCGATACGCTGATTATAACCTCTGCCAAGGCTTCGGAATCGACAATAATTGTAACCGCCACAGCCGATGAAGAATTCGGCTTGGGAATCCTTGCTTTGGGCGCCCAGGATTATCTTAAGAAAGGCCACTGCGACGTATCGACATTAAACAAGACCATTCGTTACGCTATCGAACGCAAACGGATGGAACAACTCCTCAGAAATGAAAAGGACTTTCGTACCAAGGTTATCGAAAGCATTGTCAATGCTGTTTACGTGGTTGACTCGAACGGGAAGTTCCGCTTTGTCAGCAGGGTCGGCGCCCAGATCGGCGGATACAGTCCTGACGAACTGATAGATCAGCCGTTTTCTGTTTTGTTCAGGCCGGAAATTCTCCCGGAGTTCAACAAGCAGTTTCATAAAGTGGCGATTGACGGCCAGGTGATCACTCACGTTGAGACGGAATTGCTTCACAGGGACGGCCGGCAGGTCCTGGTCAGCATGGGGTTATCTCCGATTTTTGAAAACAACAAGCTTGTCAGTACGGTCTGGACAGCCGAAGACATTACCGAACGAAAACGACTTTTTGAAATCCTGGACCGAAAACAAAAAAACCTGGAAGCCATATTCGACGCTGCACCCGTCGGTATGCTCCTGATCGATGAGAACAAAATAGTCAAGCGAGTCAACGATGCGGTCAGACAAATGGTAAAACGCGGATTTGTAGAGATCATCAATCAGGATATCGGCGGTGCCTTGGGGTGCATTCACAGTGTCCGCAATGAGAACAAATGCCAACAAAGCCGATTTTGCGAAAACTGCCCATTCCCAAAAACGATAGAAAACGTGCTGGACTCGGACCAGCCTGTTCACGAACTGCAGGTTCGACCTGCACTTCTGATCGAAAACAAAGAAGTTATGCCCTATCTGTCTATAAGTGCGGAACCGGTAATAATAGACGGTCGCAAGCATGCGGTCATCGCTATCGACGACATCAGCATCCGTAAGGAGGCCGAAGAAAAACTCAAAGAAACCATGGCGTTAAAGGCACAGTTCATATCGACCGTCTCGCATGAACTGCGGACGCCCCTGGCATGTATGAGGGAAGGCGTCACTATTGTTCTGGACGGCACAGCCGGCAAAATCAACGACGAACAAAAAAATTTCCTCAATATCGCTAAAAGAAACATAGACAGGCTTACCGTCTTGATCAACGACGTTCTGGATTTTCAAAAGTTCAATGCCGGCAAGATGACTTTGAATATCCAGGAAAACGATATGGAGGAAATTGCCAAAGAGGTTCACGAAACCATGACTTTGGCAGCGAAAAAAAACGACATCTCTCTTACTCTCGAATCTGCCGAGAAGCTGCCTTTGATCAAATGTGATAAAGATAAAATTATACAGGTCTTGACGAATCTGATCAACAACGCCATCAAGTTCACACCCGGCAAAGGTCACGTGACTGTTCGCCTCGAACAGCAAAACAACGAATTGCTTTTGCGTGTTATTGATACCGGCATGGGAATACCCAAAGAATCGCTACCGAAAATACTCGATCGCTTCTACAGGGTCAATAGGCCGGGCAAAGAAATTCAGGGTACCGGACTGGGCCTTGCCATCGTCAATAAAATCGTCAAACTGCACAAAGGAAGGATCGAGATAGAAAGCGAACTGGACCAGGGCACGACCGTTACTGTCTCTCTGCCGCTGGTAAGCGAGCCTGTACCGGAACCTTTATCTGAAGAAGCCGATGACTTCCTCGAAAAAACGCTTGTTTAGTACTACACTTAACTTTCGCAGTTTTTTTAACCCAGTTTTCATTTTTCGGTTCCTCATAAGAATCTGTACATGGATATTGTAAAAAGTCATTAGATTTTTCATGAGGGCTTTGCCGGCAAACCCAATCTCAAGAGCCACCGGCATATATATTCCGGGATTGACACCAATGCGATAAATCCACGGAGTCGCTTTCGGATATTGAATGAATAACGTATCCTTCCAGGCCAATAGGATACAGCAGCCGGTAGGGTGCCCTCTTAGCCCACGCGGACTTTTCTATGTCACCCCCGCCCACAATTGTCATTCTTGTGAACAACTTGTCACCCTTGCGAACAACTGTCACCCCTGCGAAGGCAGGGGTCTATTTTCCGCCCTGAAAGGGCAAAATAAACCAGCCCAGGGCACCGCCCTGGGTATAATGTCCCCAATATCCCTTTCAAGCCCTGTAAGGGCGACATAAAATTTCACCTCCCCATCATCGCAAAGC
>CAZICK010000131.1:0-6504 GCA_964537505.1 uncultured Pirellulales bacterium | reverse complement strand
AGAAAGAAAAAGTACCAAAAAGAAAGAACTACTGCTAATAATATTATCTTATACTTACATGATATAGTATACACTATGAGGGCAAAATAAACCAGCCCAGGGCAACGCCCTGGGTACAATGTCCCCAATATTCCTTTCAAGCCCTGTAAGGGCGACATAAAATTTCACCTCCCCATCATCGCAAAGCTAACCTGGGCCACCATTGCCATTTCCTCTGGTAGGGTGGACTCTTAGCCCACGCGGATTTTGCGCAGCAACGCGGCAATCTCTCCTCATGTCATTGCGAGCACCTCATCCGATTCTCAGAAGGTATGCAAAAGAAACTAAATTCTAGTAATATTCAAGGTAACATGTTTCTATCAAAGCACTTATAGGCAACATTATATCGAAACAGTTTTTTTAAGTTTCTTGCGAGCATCCTGATAAAAAGAATCTTGACAAGAATGATTAAATCAATGAGAATACCGTTAGCTGGCCAAATGGAAGTAGGCTCTGTCCAGGTACAACCTGCCAGGGATAACCAGTTGAAGGCGACGAATTGTCGTGGGGGTGGTGGCCTTGTCTCCACCATCCCATTATCTCAATCACAAAAGATAATTCTGAGCTTTCCCATGCCTTAAAAAACCTTGATGTGCTAAAGCTTAACTTTCGCAGTTTTTTTACCCAATTTTCATTCAACAGGGCCTGTTACGCAAAAATGGATTTTTACATGCTTTGGTGTTGGCGTCAAAAACCAATATCCAAGCGTAAAAATCCCCTTTAGTTCTTTACAAATGAGATATTGCGCAAAGTCATCATAGAATCTCCAGTAAAATTTGAATGTTCAACCTATTTGGTTCCAGGCCCTTGCCTGATTAGATCGTAATAGGAATTTGCAACTGAATGGCAACTGGGGTATATAAATCTACATTCTGTTCAGGTGTATGCAAAGAAACGATCATAGAATAGCGCGTTTTTTTGTTCCATCTTTCAAGGTGATGTCTTTCTCGCCACCAGCCAATAACGGGATAAACTCCAATCAAATTACAGGCGGCGATATCAGCAGCATTACCTTCCCAGATATCAGAATGAATCGATCCTAATGTTCTATTCCTACTCCCTATCAACCAGCGGTCGCTATCGCTTCCGGGAGCGATATTGCTGTCATATTCCTCGTCTCTTGCTGCCTGATTTAATCTTCTTAAGAAATCTTCCTCTTGTTCGCCTGTAGCATTAAGATCAAAGCGTAAGGCATGTGAAGCATAACGATAACGATCTTTCCGGCCTAGTTCGCCAGGTCCGGGTTCTATGAAATAAGACAGGGTTATTCGTAATCGCACCTGAATTTCACCCAACTCAAGCAAAACATCTTTGGGCCATGGCAGCCTGTGGATATGCATATCCTTAGTGCGGTATACCCCAGATGATTTCTTATCGAAAGGCTGAATATATTCCTGTGCGATTAAGGTCAGGCTGTTATTTGCACATGACATCGCTTTCTCAATATTCGGTACGCCATACCCGCCATATCTGAGTAACTTTGCGACATCGTCTTTACGATCCATATCGATACCAAGCTGCCCAATCATTGCATCCGTCCATTCGGCGGAATGCACCATGAGACCTCGCACTGTTTCCGGCCAGGCCTTGGGGTAAGCAGCTTGTATTTGTGCCGCCATCCAGGCAGCCTGAGCGGTTGCCGGGCTTGTACCACTCATTATCTCAAATTGACGTTCCATTGGTTTATGATGAGTTGTCAGGAGCGATAAATCTTCATGGTTGCCGGTAAAACCTTCTGGTGATTTAGAACGGTTGCCGCCTTCCATAACAATATCAGGTTTGTATGGCCACTTCCTCTGATCCCATATCAAAGAGGTTGTACTGTATGGCGACAAGCCACCGGCAGGAGCGAGTATCTCATGGTTCTTACAGTCTGGGTCGGTGATTTGAGTTTTTTCAGTAAAAGCCCCCACAGTTAGCGCATTCCAGGATTGTGCGGGACTCTCAACTGACTTTGTTTGATTGGAAGCAGGGTAAGCTTTATAATCGGACTCTTCTCCAACATTTCCGGCTGAAACAACAAAAAGCCTTTGATTGCCGTCTAAATCACCCGACGTTATAGAATCAATCGCCGCCGACCATGACGAGGGCCTGCCTCTGTCAGTTTCATAGGCAGAAGTAACTGCCATACAGCCTACATGGGTAATAGCCGGGTTTTGTATTTCAACCCGACTGATAGCCTGCTGAGTTATTGCTCCCCATATTTCGGGATCACTATCATTTTGTGGCGACAAAATTTTGACCGATTCGAGCTTGTGGTTGATCTCGACTTGACCGGAGTGTTCGAGCTCTTTTTGTAAATTCCCATATATTACGAGTCCCGCCATATTTGTGCCGTGTCCATCATGATCTTCCGTTCCCCAGGCTTGATTGTGTGTATGGCAGTCATCATCATGAAGGACGGTGCTCAGTAATTCATGGCCATTGTTAACGCCCGTATCAAGAATCGTAACAGCTACTTTGGCATCCGCATTAACTTTGAGACGACTCCTTAAGTCTTCAACCCAATTGGCTTGTTCCGAAGGCGCAAGTCCAACCCAAAACCCTGCGGTTTCTTTAGCAACACGAAATTCCGCAATACTATCGCTTGATTCGATTAAATTGTTCAAGATCGCGTTGTCAGCCAGTACCAGAATCACCGCTCTCTCAGGGAAAACAAGAGTGTCATTTTGGTATTGGATGGCAAGTTCGTCACAAAGAGACTTGAAAGCATCAATCGTCTGTTCGGCTTGCTCTAAATCAACTCCGGTACGTAGCCAAACTTCACACCACCTGGCAGTTTTACCCGGCATATATTCCAGTGGATCCTGCCAGAAAGACTCAAGCACTGCCAGGCGTATATCTTCAATGCTGTTTACAAGGTTTTTATTCCTGGGTTCGCCTTTTTTGGTTTTCTGCTCTGCATATTGCTTAATTTTTTTTAAAAAATGTCCTTCTTTATTAGCCGGCACATAAACGGTAGCGACAATTACCTTGCCATCGTCTTGTTCTACTTCTTTTACATTCAACAACCTTATGCCGCCGGAACGTATATTTTCAAGGCTTTTTGTTACCAGGTCGGCCTTAGCTTGACTTTGGAATTCTAGATAAACTCCGGTCTTAGTGGGAACCGATACGGCAGTTCTTTCCTCTGCGGTCTTTTTTGCGTTTTTCCAGGCATTTTCAAACTGACGCTGCAATCTTTGACTTTGCTCTCGGCGATCTCTCGGTGGAATACACGGGTCCCTGCCTATTCTGCATGGTGGCGTATATTCAGACGATTCAGCCCTATCGGTTAAAAATATATGAGGACGCTTTTTCTGAGCCATTCCTTATTAGCTCCTCCTGTTGCCGTAAGCATCGTGCCTGTCCTTGAACATCGCCAAAATAATATCTTTGGTAACCTTCTCTCTGTCCGCCAGTATTGTTTCTTTGATGGCGTCGTCGCAGGCCTGGGCAATTTCAGAATGACTGAGATCGGCAGTCTGAACGGCAACTTTTTCAGTCGAAAATCGTCCCTTAAAAGCGCCAAGTCTGTTATTAATAAGCACGATCGCCTCTTTAAGATTTGGCAGTTCATAATGTAGAACATCGTCAAACCTCCTGAACAGTGCTTGGTCAAGTAAAGTCAGGTTGTTCGTAGCGGCAATAATCAGACTGTCCGATCTATCCTTTTCGATAAACTGCAGGAACGCGTTCAAGACTCGCCGCATTTCGCCGACATCATTGTCTCGTCCCCGCTCCCCTCCAATGGCATCGAACTCATCAAACAGATATACCCCCTCCTGCCTCTGGATAAGATCAAATATCTGGCGCAGTTTTGCGCTGGTCTCGCCCATATATTTTGTGACCAACTTATCCATCAAAATAGTATAAAACGGCAAATCGAGTTGTTTGGCGATTATCGAAGCAGTCATGGTCTTTCCCGTGCCCGGTGGGCCTGCAAGTAATATCTTGCGACGATGGGGCAAACCATACTTTTTAAGTTTATGTTGTTGATGGTATTCCGTTAAAACCCGCCTGATCCTTGTTTTTATGGAATCAGATGTCACCAATTCATTCAGACGGTGCTGCGGTTCTGTTACCAGCACAAGGTCTTCAAGTTCACGATGAAATGTTATTCTGACCGGCTTATTACGAATATTGTCAATCAGTATGCGTATCTCATGCGCAATACCGCCATGACCTTGCCTGGCCTCATGCGCCGCAATCTGCAAAGCTATCGTCGAAAACCGTTCCGAATCGCTGTCAAAATGCGACTTTATTAATGTTTTCAATTGTTCCGCCGTCGCCATTGCATCGCCCCATCAGATTATTGTTCAGCAATATATTATAGCCTTCTTGCCTCCATTATTTTCGGCAATAACGCTATTGAAACCTCAAAAAACATCATATCTCTTTTAGGCACTTACGAGTAAATTTGTGCGCGAAATGACCATAAAATATTTACCTCACTACAAATTCTTACATAACCCTATTTGGTTCTAGGCCCTTGGAACCTGATTTTTCTGTTCAGTCCGTCAACACAACCAGCCACAAAACAACCACCTTTGTTCATTATGCCTATTTTCTTGCCTGTGTTCAAGGATGTTTTTGAAACCCAGGGCTCCGGCTGCAGGCATTGATCAGCTATATCCTCCATCACTGCCGCCCTCCCCTCCAAGTTCGGCCCCTTCCAACTCCGCCCTCTTTTCTTCTTAAATCTTAAATCTGACTTCTTCCCTTCCCCCAGGTGGTCCGCCCTCTTCCTTCTTCCTTCTTCTCTCTTACTAGTGCCTCGTGCCTAGTGCCTCGTGCCTTCTTCCGCCCCCCGACCCCTGACCCCCGACCCCTCCGTCCTTCCCCCATTTTCTCGCCTTTTTCCCCTATCTTCCCCATCTCCCCTATCTTTCCCATTCCCCCATTCACTTTTCATCAAAACATAGTACAAACATAGTATAAAGTAGATACAAACATAGTGCAAAGTGCCTGCAAACCACATCACTTTTCATCAGAATTCATCCAAATTTCGCCGAATTTCGCAGTTTTTTCTTACCCATCTTGCCTAATCGTTATAATCGTTACGCAAAAATAAGCACTTACATCAATTCCACCAACACAAAATAAGCACTTACAACAAATTCCCCATAACGAAAAATAAGGAGTTACATCAATTCTCCCACCCGCCGGTCTCGCAAAATTCAACTGAGTAAGGCCTTCTGGTCGAAAAAAATCGATATAATCGGCGGATAATCGCCAATTACGTCGATAACCTTGGTAAGTCAGCAGCAGATTCAGCTACCGCTATACCACATGAAACTACGTAACTGTCTGCAATTCAAGAGGTTACATTGACACCTCCGCGAAACCTCACAGGGACGGAGTCTCGATAGCTGACTTGACCGCGTAAAAATCCACATTCACAAAACCTGGGCAGACAAATGCGTATCTCCAGTAATACCAAAAGGTTATCGAACACCACAAACAGTTTCCATTGATATAAGAGTCAGCCGGAACATGAAAAACTCGTTATCTGTTAGTGTCATAACACCTTCATTAAATCAGGGCCGCTTCATTCGACACACAATAGATAGTGTCCTGGAGCAGAACCTCCACAATATAGAGCATATCATCATCGACGGCGGATCAACCGACGAAACAATTTCCATACTCAAACAATATCCACATCTCAAGTGGATTTCCGAACCGGACCGGGGGCAATCCGATGCCATAAACAAAGGCTTCGCAATGAGTTGTGGCAATTTGATCGCCTGGATCAATTCAGACGACTACTATGTCCCAGGAGCACTCCAGGCGGTCTGCGAGCTTTTCCAGGCCAACCCGCATGTCTCCTTACTATCTGGAAACACTGTATTTGTGGACGAACACGACAATATCACCTTCCGCACCGCCCCAACCATGACCAAATGGCGACTATTTCACCCCTGGCACAACGGAACAGGCATTTTTCAGCCCGGTACCATCTTTCGACGGGAGGTCTTCGAACAGTGCGGCCCACTCGACATAACTCTCCACTACGCAATGGATTATGACTTTTTCCTAAAGGCCGTCGAACGCTTTGCCATTCACCATTTAGAGCGGGACATCGCCTGCTTCCGAAGCTACAACGAATCGAAAACAGGACATGGCTATGGACCTTTTCGAAAAGAGAGAAAGCGGGTTCTTTTGAGACATCTGCGAAAAAAAAACCTCTCTAAAACCATCTGGAGCGCGATTTGCCTGCATATCTACAACACCCGCCAGGATGTCGAGGAGGCGATTGGCCAGTACCAACTCGGCTGTACCGGCCAGGCCCGCCGACTGCTGTTCAAAGCCTGCCTGGCGAACCCCATGAGCTTGCTGTGTTATCCTCACCTGTGTTTTCGCCTGCGCCAGGTCCTCGGAACGGCACTTTACGAACACCTGCGTAAAAAATTTCATGCCATCCACGGTTGACGCCTGCGTCAAAAGTTTGCTCAGGCAGCGATGCTGAGTGTTGAAAATTTC
>CAZICK010000130.1:0-6989 GCA_964537505.1 uncultured Pirellulales bacterium | reverse complement strand
AATTTTCAACACTCAGCATCGCTGCCTGAGCAAACTTTTGACGCAGGCGTCAAGGTTGCCGAATAACAGGTTCCCGGCGTCTAACAATACTGATCGGCGACCGGGCTGTTTTACTACACCAAATCAGTGCCCGATTTGCCCGGCCATTCGCTTTTGACCGACGTAACTCCTTCTTTTACAAGGTTTTACTGTTTCCATAGCTCCAATGTCACCTTCAAAAACTACCATAGAATAGACTTTACACGGCCCCGTCGTTTCCTTATCATAGCACAAAGTCCCTGGAGCGGTGACTACGGACACGTGTTTGATATTTCTACAAATTGTTTTTAGGTGACAGCACAATGGCCAAATTAAGTGCGTTTGCTGACGAAGTGACTGAAAGTTTATTGCAGCAGGCAAAATATCTTTCTGCTGAGCACATAGATTTCATTGAGATTCGTTTTGTTGACAAAAAGAACATTATGGATCTAACCAACCATGAGCTTAACGAAGCAAAAAAAATACTGAATGACTATGGCATCAAGGTCAGTGCCATCGGCTCACCAATAGGCAAAGTACGTCTGGACGAACCTTTTCTGGGGCACCTGGATAAATTCAAACATGCCGTTGACCTGTCGCTGTTTTTTCAGTCGCCTTTTATACGAATGTTCAGTTACTATCCGCCGGAAGGCCGTGACATCGCTGATTACCGCTGGGAGGTTCTCGATCGGATGTATGAAAAAGTTGAGATCATCAGAGACGCTGATGTCATAATGGTGCATGAAAATGAGGCCAACATTTACGGCCACACTGCTGAAAATTGCGTCGATCTTGTCAAAACGGTTGATTCACCCAAGCTGAAACTGGCGTATGATCCTGCCAACTTCGTTTGGGGAGAAAAGATCACCGACAATATCGAAACCTGTTGGCCCCTGATGAAGCCATACGTTGTTCATGTTCACATCAAAGACTGGAAACTTGGCGCCGATATCGGCAGCGTACCCGGCGAAGGTGACGGCCAGATAAAAGAACTGCTCGCGGAGCTGGCGACTATAGATTATGATGGCTTCCTTACCATGGAACCGCACCTGAAGGTCGGCGGCCAATTTGGAGGCTCGACCGGACCCAAACTGTTTTCTATTGCTACTGATGCCGTGCGTGAATTAGCCGCGGAAGTCGGTTTGAAATGCGACTGAGCTCGTACAGGAAAAATCGATATGAAAACGCGGCATTTTTCAATATCGATTTGACGATGCCATGATGCCTCTGAGAAAAGCGATAAGCTCCGGACGCTTTGGCAGGATTACCTACGCCGCCGTGACTGTGCCATGGTGGCGTACCGACGAATACTATAAAGATTCATGGCATGGCACCTGGAAACTCGATGGCGGCGGCGCACTGATGAACCAATCGGTCCACATGATAGACCTGCTGTGCAACTTAATGGGACCGATCGAATCCGTCCAGGCGTTCATCGAGGCCCTGGAACATGGCGGCAACTTCGAGATCAGCGGTGCTGAAGCTCGCAAGGCGGTGGAAGTAATACTGGCTGTATATCAATCGGCCCAGAAACAGAAGCCGGTTAAACTTAGTCTTAGTTAGTACTGGACTTTTGCAAAACCTTAGTTTAACGAAGGAAAATAGAAACATGTTTGACATTACCGATAAAACCGTAGTGATTACCGGCGGAGCCGGTGTTTTATGTGGCGCCATGGCCAAACAATTGGCACTGGATGGCGCAAAGATATGTGTCGTTGATTACGATGAGTCCAAGGCTAAGCAGCTTTGCGACCGGATCAAGGCTGACGGAGGTTTTGCGGTACCTGTCCATGCCAGCGTATTGGAGAAGGATCAGGTTCAAAAAGCTTTTGATACTGCCTTGGAGGCTATGGACCATGTGGATGTATTGATTAACGGCGCCGGCGGCAACAAAAAAGACGCAACCTGCGCTCCGCCGAAAACCTTTTTTGAACTGCCTGACGAAGCGATTCGTGATGTTTTCGATCTCAATTGTCTCGGCACCATACTGCCCAGCCAGGTATTCGGGCGACACATGGCCCAGCGCAGCCGGGGCATTATTATTAACATTGCCTCGATGAACGCTATTCGGCCGCTCACCAATATCGCCGCCTATTCTGCCGCCAAGGCCGCCGTCGCCAATTTCACCCAATGGCTGGCAACCTATATGGCCCAGCGCCACTCACCTGAGATTCGCGTTAACGCCATTGCACCGGGATTCTTTCTCACCGAGCAAAATCGTTTCCTGCTCACTGACGAAAAGACCGGTGAGCTGACTGCTCGCGGCAAGACCATTATCGAGCACACGCCGATGAACCGATTCGGCGATCCACAGGATTTAATTGGAACGCTTATTTGGCTTATCAGCGATGCCTCGCGATTCGTTACCGGAACTGTCATCCCGGTGGACGGCGGCTTCTCAGCCTTTAGTGGCGTTTGATTCGCTACAGGTGATTTCAGGAAAGAAAGGGAAAAAATGACTCATTCTGATCTTGCCCAACCGTTAAGGGAGTTCAAACCAACGAAAGAATTCTTTGTTGGTATCGATTCTGACGGTTGTGCGTTTGACACGATGGGGATTAAGCAGCGTGAATGTTTTTGTCCCTGCATGATAGGCTATTTTGGCCTCCAGCCGGTGGCCCTGGCCGCCCGCGAGTGTAAAGAATTCGCCGATCTGTTTTCCAGAACCCGCGGCGCCAACCGTCACAAAACCATTGTACGTATCCTCACCGAGCTGTTGCCTTCGCATCCTGTGGTCAAAAAGCGAAAGTTCCAGGTTCCCCGGTTCCCGCACTACTGCGCGTGGGTCAACGATCCTGACAGCTTGCTCAGTAACGACGGATTGAAAAAGGCTATCGATTCTGCTGATACCAACGGTGCACGGAAAGAATTGCAAAACGCTTTGCAATGGAGTTTACACGTCAATGAGTTGGTAGCGGCAATTGTCAGGGATATCCCGCCGTTTCTATTTGTACGCGAGTCGCTGGAGAAAATGTATGACTTGGCCGACATTTGCGTGGTATCCGCCACGCCCGGTGAGGCCCTCAAACGCGAATGGGCCGAGCACGACATAGCAAAATATACTCATATCATTGCCGGTCAGGAGATGGGCACCAAAAAAGAGCACCTCGCACTGGCTACCGGAGGCAAATACCAAGCGGACCATGTCCTCATGATCGGCGACGCACCCGGAGATATGAAGGCCGCCAAAGGAAATGACATCCTTTTTTACCCGATCAATCCTGGCGACGAAGAAAAATCGTGGGAAAGGTTTTATCGCGAAGCATTTGACAGATTCATCAGCGGCCAATACGCTGGCCCTTATGAGCAAAAACTGATTGCCGAGTTTGACGGATATCTGCCCGAAAACCCACCCTGGAAAAAATAGGAGTGCCGCCGTTGATTATAGCCTGTTCCAATAACGATGGTTTCGTCGATCACGCCCGAGCCGCCAAGGCTGTGCGGGAGTTCTTCGCTCAGAACGATTACACAGGCAAACGTCTGCTGTTAATCACCCCGGACAATACCCGTTCCGGACCGATCGGAGAGATTTTCCAGATGATTTTCGATTGCGCATCCCAAAAAGCCGCCGCTCTCGATGTGCTCATCGCACTTGGAACGCATCAGCCCATCTCAGACGAGCAAATTTGCAAAAGGTTTTGCATAACGCCCCAGCAGCGCAGCGGCAAATATGCCTCCGTCAAATTCTTCAACCACCGGTGGGACCGGCCAGACACCTTCACTTCCATCGGTAAGATCACCGCTGACGAAATCAGCCGAATCAGCGGCGGACTTTTTTCCGAAGAAGTCGATATCTCTATCAACAAGCTCATTTACAATTACGACCAGCTTCTGATAATAGGACCTGTCTTCCCACACGAAGTTGTCGGGTTTTCCGGCGGCCATAAGTATCTATTCCCCGGTATTGCCGGCAATCAAATTATCAATTTCTTCCACTGGCTCGGTGCTATCATTACCAATCCCCGCATTGACGGCAATAAGTGGACGCCCACCCGCGAGGTCGTGGAAAAGGCCGCTTCATTTATCACCGTACCGCGCAAACTTTTTGCCATCGTGGCTGTAGAGGGACAGATGAAGGGCTTGTTCATCGGCAATGTGTGCCAGGCATGGGAAAGGGCCGCCGACATGTCGGAAAAACTACACATAGTCTATCTCGACAAACCCTGCCGAAAGGTGCTCGGCATTGCCCCAGCCATGTACGACGACCTATGGACCGCCGGAAAGGTCATGTACAAGCTCGAACCGATCATCGCCGATGGCGGAACCCTAATCATATACGCGCCGCACGTTACGGAAATTTCTTATACGCACGGCAGAGTCATAGATTATATTGGCTATCATACCCGCGACTATTTTCTAAAGCAGATGGATCAATTTGTCGGTGTGCCGCGTGGCGTCATCGCTCATTCCACACACGTCAAAGGAATCGGCACGTTTATTGACGGCGTGGAAAAACCACGCATAAACGTCATCCTCGCCACCGGCATCCCACAGCAGCGATGCGAAAAAGTCAACCTCGGATATATGAACCCCGACGACATCGACATCGCCAAGTACGAAAACCGACAAAACGAGGACATACTGGTCGTCCACCACGCCGGCGAACTACTCTACAGATTATCCGGCGGCCGTATCCCCGGTATCGAAAATGAATAGATTTAACTTGTTAACTTTCGCAGTTTTTTTAACCCAATTTTCATTCAACAGGGCCTGTTACATGAAAATGGATTTTTATATGAATTTGATAAACGTTTCGCTAATATGCAAAATTATTGGCCTTGGTTTCAAAGGCCCTGTTCTAACTTTGCGTATAAGCAAAACACAAGAGAAAGTGCGAAATCGCACTAACTTCAGAAACGAATAGCATCAAAAGACAAATTAAAGGAGCAAGACAAAATGACGCAAGCAGACATCGGCCTGGTGGGCCTGGCAGTTATGGGTGAGAACCTCATCCTCAATATGGAAAGTAAAGGCTTTACGGTTGCCTGTTTCAACCGCACGGTCTCTAAGGTCGATAATTTTATCAATGGTCGCGCCCGGGGCAAGAACATCATCGGCTGCAAAACAGTCGAAGAGTTCGTCGCCTCGCTCAAAACCCCTCGCAAAGCCATACTGATGGTAAAGGCCGGACCTGCCGTTGACGCGTTCATCGAAATGTTATTGCCTCATCTCGACGACGGCGACATCATCATCGACGGCGGCAATTCCCATTTCCCCGACACCAACCGCCGCACCGAATACGTCGAGAGCAAAGGCAAACTTTACATTGGCACCGGTGTATCCGGCGGCGAGGAAGGCGCTCTTACCGGCCCATCGATCATGCCAGGCGGTTCCCCCAAGGCATGGCCCAGCGTCAAACCCATCTTCCAGAAAATCGCCGCTCATACCGACGACGGCCAGCCTTGCTGCGACTGGGTTGGCGACAACGGCGCCGGCCACTTTGTCAAGATGGTCCACAACGGCATCGAATACGGCGATATGCAGATGATCTGTGAGACCTACCAGATGATGAAGCAGGGCCTTGCCCTGACCAACACGCAAATGCACGAGGTTTTCGCTCGGTGGAACGAAGGTGAGCTTGACTCATACCTGATCGAAATCACACGCGACATCCTCGCTTATAAAGATGAAGACGGCAACGAAGTTGTCGATCTTATCCTTGACACCGCCGGCCAGAAAGGTACCGGAAAATGGACCGCTATAGCCGCCTTAGACCTTGGCCAGCCACTGACACTTATCGGCGAAGCAGTCTTTGCTCGCTGCCTTTCCGCCTTGAAGGATGAACGCCTCGAAGCTTCGAAGATCCTCTCGAGCCCCGAAGCGGCATTCAAAGGTGACAAGCAGACCTTTATTGACGACCTGCGTCAGGCACTGTATGCCTCAAAAATCGTCAGCTATGCCCAGGGTTATCAACTCATGCGAGCCGCCGCACGAGAATACAACTGGAAACTCAACAATGGCGGTATCGCCCTGATGTGGCGGGGCGGCTGTATCATCCGTTCCGTGTTCCTGGGCAAGATAAAGGATGCCTTCGATAACAACCCAGACATGGTCAACCTGCTGCTGGACCCATTTTTCAAGAACGCCGTCGAAACCGCCCAGCCCGCCTGGCGCCGCGTCGTCACCACAGCCGTCGAAATGGGCATCCCCATGCCCGCCATGAGTGCTGCCTTGGCTTATTACGACGGCTATCGTACCGCTCGCCTGCCCGCCAACCTATTGCAGGCCCAGCGCGACTACTTCGGTGCCCATACTTACGAACGCGTTGACAAACCGCGGGGAGAATTTTTCCATACTAATTGGACTGGCCGCGGCGGCGACACCGCCGCATCCACATACTCGGTTTGACATTTAGTTAGATGCGAAATATGCCATGATCAGAAAAAAAGTTGTTTTCTTAACAATAGCTGTTGTCTTGGCCGTATTCTTTGTATGGGTTGTTTACCAGGCTCGCAAAGAAATCGCAAACAACTCTTCACAACGACGGTCTGTTTTTTATACAGACCCAGGCAAGTCTTATTCCGTGGTTATTGACGGCGAACGTTTTTCTATTCCTGTCAGTGAGCACGAAAAAATAATCGTTTCGGTCGAACCGCTTGGCGACGATGAAAAACCGAAACCTATGGAGCCGCATATCCGCATTCCCGATGCACCACTGGACGCAAAAATGTCTGCTGTTCAACAGAGTCGTTTCTACTTTCGATACGATAGTCCTGAAGACTTACAGAAATTTCGACTGGCTGAAAATCTCGACAAATTACGCGACGAAGACGATTGGACCACTGCCCGCAATGTCATGCATTGGGCCAGGAGCCAGTTCGAACATTCCCCACTGGAAACCTACCCTCCCCAAAACGCATTGGCTATGCTACGCGAAATCCGTGCCGGCCGGGCCACCGGTTTTTGCGCCCAATACTGACGCCTGCGTCAAAAGTTTGCTCAGGCAGCGATGCTGAGTGTTGAAAATTTCT
>CAZICK010000129.1:0-7170 GCA_964537505.1 uncultured Pirellulales bacterium | reverse complement strand
TTACTTTTATTCTTGTCACTGCACATTATCAACCGCTGGCCGGTTCGCGACCCGCCGGAGGCGGGGGGGGGGGAGTTTACCGGTGGGGCCACATCGGCGGTTTTAGGTGTCGCTGCTTGGCTGGGCGTTCCACCGACGCCTTCGGTCTTTGTGGTTTTGGGCGGTATGAAGTCATTGCGCGCCGATTGGTCGGGGACTTCCTTTAGTTGACCACTGGGTGAGCTATCAAGTCCGGGCTTTAGCTCGCTTACAACGCCGCCAGGCTGGCCCAGACGATATGCAATCAGCAACGCCAATATCAATCCCATAGCCACTATCGGCAACGCCCAACAGGGAATCGAAAACAACAGTTTTTTATCGGCCAACCCTATCCATGCCTTCCGGTAAGATTGGGAGAGAGCCTCGGGCCGAGCGCAATCAACCTCTTGCCCATCTTCCTGAGGGGTACTTTTGGTCGAATCCGTTACGACAGTGGCCTCTCGCAGTTTCTGCAGTCTGACTTTTTTCCGGCCGTAAAACCATGTGGGCGTGGACAGATCGCCCTTGTTTATTAGTTCTATCAAAGCAGGTTTGTGTCTTCTAACGGCCATAAGGAATACACTTCTACCATATTTGTACTGACAATGCAATATGATTCTGCGATAGATTGTCTTTTTCTCATTTAGAGTCGGGGAGTTTTCCCTTGACAAGTAACCACATCTACAATAGACTCCACCCGTTCCTGCCTATTGGGCTGAGAAAGTCTGTTTTGGGCAGTTTTTTCAGCTTCGGCTGACGTGAATGTAACTATTTGTATATACATAAGTTAGGACTATCATGCTTCCGGTAAAAAAAACATCAAAATCTCGCACACGTACCCGTCGTAGCCATCATGCGCTAAAACCAGTGAATTACTCGATTTGTCGTAAATGTGGCAAAGCTAAGCTGCCGCATTCGATGTGTGAGTGCGGTTATGTGAATTCTTCGCTGTCAATCAAGATTGGCGAATAATAATAAAAAATGGCAGTACCATAGAGGCAGTTTATCGGACCATCTGGTTGCCATTGGCGATTTTCGGGTAACTCAACATGGTCAAAGCTGTTGGTACTAAATTCTGTTCAACTAATGTTACAGGGTGACGGTAAATGCGTATAGCTCTTGACGCCATGGGCGGTGACAATGCTCCAGGCGAGATTATTGCCGGGGCGTTAGAGGCCCTGGATCATATTAAAGATGATCAGTTGGTTCTGGTCGGAGATGAATCGACCATTCGCGGGCATTTGGGCGATCAAAACCGTTGGCAGTCACAAATCAGTATTGTACATGCCCCGGAAGCGGTGGCGATGGACGATCCGCCCGTGGAAGCTATGCGCCGCAAGCGAAAAAGTTCCATTGCGGTTATGACCGAACTGGCTGCGGATGGTAAAGTCGATGCCGTTGTCAGTGCCGGCAATACAGGGGCTTTCGTAGCGGCATGTCAAATGCGTATGCGATTGCTGCCGGGAGTGGCAAGACCCGGTATTTTGGTGGTATTTCCAACGTTTGCCGGCCCGGTGGCACTTTGCGATGTCGGGGCCAATATCGCTCCAAAACCCAATCACCTGCATCAATACGCCTTGATGGCAATCGCCTACGTTAATCAGGTGCTCCAGCAGACTCACTCTACGGTCGGGCTGATTAGCATCGGACAGGAAAATGCCAAGGGAAACGAACTGGTCAGAGCAACCAATCAGTTGCTGCGAGATGATAAGCGAATCGATTTCGTGGGAAATGTGGAGCCTTGCGATTTTCTCAAACGCCCGGCAGACATAATAATCTGTGACGGTTTTGTAGGTAACGTAATTCTAAAACTAACCGAAGGACTGGCCGAGGGATTATTCAAAACGATAAAACGGGAGATCATCCAGAGCAAACCGGATATGATCGAGTACTTCAAACCGGTAATGGACAGTCTTTACGCCAAACACGATTATAGTGAATATGGTGGGGCGCCCTTGCTGGGTGTTGACGGCACCTGCATAATCTGTCACGGCAGTAGTAACGCGCGGGCAATCAAAAGTGCTTTAGTTCGCACCACAAAGCAGATGAGATTTGACATCAACCGGAAAATCACAGAACAATTACAAAGCGGTTCGCTTGGAAAAACAGGTAACAAATTTGGTCAAGAATAACTTGCATCAACGAAAGCGCCGAGCCATTATAGCGGCTACCGGCAGCGCTGTCCCGGAAAAAATACTCGACAATGCCGATCTGGAAAAGATGGTGGACACTTCCGACAGTTGGATAACCACCCGCACAGGAATCAAACAAAGACGCATTATTTCTGATGGTGAGACGACCGCTTCGTTGGCGCTGCAGGCGGCTCGTAAAGCCCTGGAAAAATCAAACATCAAAGGCGAAGATATCGAGCTGATAATATGTGCCACGATAACGCCGGAAATGGTCTTCCCCTCCACCGCTTGTTTTGTGCAATCTGGGTTGAACAATTGCAGTTGCTGCGCGTTTGATTTGTCGGCAGCCTGTAGCGGTTACACGTATGCGATTGCCGTGGCGTCATCACTGATCGAAACCGGCCGGTATAACAACGCTCTGGTCATGGGTTCCGAGACACTTTCTAACATCACCAACTATCAGGATCGCAGCAGTTGTATCCTGTTTGGAGACGGCGCCGGGGCGGCGCTGTTGAAAGCCGAGGAGAACAGCAGCCGGGGGGTACTTTACAGCAGCTTGCATGCTGACGGTTCCAACTGGGAAACCTTAAACTGTATGGCTTATGGCAGCCGTTATCCGGTTACTAAGAAACTGACCGATCAAAATAAAATATATATGCAAGTCAGGGGACGTGAGACTTATCAACTGGCCGTTCGTCGTATCGTAGAGATGACCGAAGAGGCGTATGCCCATTGCGGTGTTTCCAATGACGATATCACCCTGATAATTCCACATCAGATGAATGCCCGAATTATCGAATCGGTCGTCAAACGCCTGAATCTGCCGGAAGAAAAAATGTTTGTCAATATCGACAAATATGGTAATACTTCCTCAGCGTCCATCGCTATCGCCCTGGACGAAGCCATCAGCAATGGTCTTCTCAAAAAAAACGATCTGGTTGTGTTGGTGGCTTTTGGCGCCGGTCTTACCTGGGCGGTTGACCTGATAAAACTGTGAAACCTAAGCGATAGTAAGGATGTCAATTTGAATACCGTTTTTATGTTTCCAGGTCAGGGATCTCAACAGGTAGGAATGGGCCGTGACCTCTCAGAGAGCATTCCTGAGATTGCCGATCTTTACGCTCGTGCGAATGAGATCGTGGGTTATGACCTGGCCTCGACTTGTTTTGAGGGACCTGCCGAGCGGCTTAACATAACAGAGATATCACAACCAGCGATATTTGTCACCAGTGTAGCCTGTCTGACGGCGTTACGCATGGGCAAGGTCGCCACAGGGCTGACCGAAATCGAACCAGAGGCTTGCGCGGGACTGAGCCTGGGCGAATACACTGCTTTATACGCCGCCGGGGCGGTGGAATTCGACGATGCACTGAAACTCGTACAATTACGCGCCCGCAGTATGCAAACGGCCGCCGAGCAGCGCAAGGGAACAATGGTATCGATTCTGGGACTGGGCCAGGAAGAGGTAGCTCGCCTTTGCCAGGCGGTTTTAGACGATCCTCCAACTGAAGACGATGGCCTGACGCCATTGCTGGTACCGGTAAACTTTAACTGTCCCGGACAGATTGTCATCAGCGGTTCGCCAGGTGCATGTAATCGCGCGGCCGTACTGGCTGAAAAGTTCGGGCTAGCAAAAGCCGTGCCGCTCCAGGTCGCCGGAGCCTTTCACACCGAGATGATGGCCCCCGCCGCCAGTCAGTTGCGCGGGGCGCTGAATGCATGTCCTTTTTCGCCGCCTTCTTGTAAATTGATCGCCAATGTGGATGGGCAATTTTATGATAGCACCGAACAGATTACCGAAAAACTCTTGCGACAGTTGACAAGTGCTGTACGTTGGCAGCAATCGATAGAGTTTTTACTGGATCAAGGCGCTCAGCGGTTTGTCGAAATCGGCCCCGGCAGAGTATTGACCGGTTTGCTGAAAAAAATATGCCGAGCACGTAAACAAAAAGTACAACAATTGAACATTAGCGGATTAACCGTCACGTAGGATGGACTTTTCTATGGTAAGCTTGTCGAACCTGCATCTAGTGAGTTTGCCCAGCCGAGACCATGCCGTTAAATAATCGAGTGGTTCGTAAACCACTTTTGTCAGGAGAAACAGATTATGCCTCAAAAACGACTGGCGATTGTTACCGGTGGAGCTCGCGGTATTGGCCGTGCTATTGTTTTTGCCCTGGCACGGCAGGGGCGAAGGGTGGTGGCTTTCGATATTGACCAGCCACGCTTGAAAGAACTGGAGGAATTGGCCAGTAAGGAAGGTCTCAATGACATATTAACTGAGAAGCTCGACATAACCGACTGGCCGGTACTGACCGGCACTATTGAGCGTTTGGCCGAAAAGCATGGCGGCGTAGGTGTTTTGGTCAACAATGCCGGAATAACACGTGACGGACTGGTTATGTCGATCAGTGACGAAGATTTCGACCGGGTAATCGAGATCAATCTCAAGGCCGCCTTCGTGGCGATCCGCACCGCATCCCGTTCAATGATGAGAAACCGTTTTGGTCGCATTATTAACATTGCCAGCGTTGCTGGAGTAATGGGCAATGCCGGCCAGTCCAATTATGCCGCCAGCAAGGCAGGCCTTATCGGCATGGCCAAAACTGTCGCTCGGGAGTTGGCCAAGAGAAACATAACTGCCAATTGCGTCGCACCGGGATTCATCATGACGGAAATGACAGATGTGCTGCCCGAAAAAGTCAAAGAATACGCCAGGCAGGCTATTCCGATGAACAGTTTCGGTCAGGCCCACGACGTGGCCAATGCGGTCGCGTTTCTCGCTTCGGACGAGGCCGGCTACATTACAGGACAAGTACTTTGTGTCGATGGTGGGATGGCAATGTAGTTTTAACGGCATGCACACCGGGTAAAACTCCGGACAAACCAAAGATAAACAAGAATCATCGTGAACATAACTCCTTGTAATTACAATAGTTACACCGCCATCGGAAAAATATCGTGTCCACGTGTCGTTCTTGTTGGTAAAAGTACTTGAATACTATTTTGCCAGAGGTTATATTACCGCGGCTTGCGAACGGATGATTTTGTTCGCGGAAAGCACAACTATTCGATAGGCGATGGGTCTGTCGAGTTAAATTTGTACACAGATGGCTTTATGCCGGGAGGTCAAGCAGTGACGGGTGATATAGAAGCCAAAGTCAAATCTATCGTGGCTGAACAGTTGGGTGTCGATCAGGCTGAGATTTCGCGGGGAACCTCATTTGTCAACGATCTCAACGCTGACAGTTTGGATACTGTTGAGTTGGTGATGGAATTCGAAGATGAGTTCGACATGAGTATTCCAGATGAGGAAGCCGAGAAAATTCAAACTATCGGTCAAGCCATCGACTATATTGAGCAGTATCTTGCCAAAGGTACTACCGATGATGGCGACAACTAGAATAATTTGATTTATAACAGGTAACGATTATTATGGCCCGACGGCGCGTAGTTATAACCGGCTTGGGGCAGGTGACGGCCCTCGGTCAGGATTTGTCTGTCTTTTGGGATGGCATCTGTGCCGGGGAAAGTGGTGTCAAAAAAATCGAAAGATTTGACACGTCAGCCTTTTCGGTCAAAATCGGCGGTGAAATCTGCGATTTTGATCCAATGAAATTTTTAGACGCACGCGAAGCCAAGCGAATAGATCGTTTCGCTTTGTTTGCTTTGGCTGCCTCCATACATGCCGTCAAAGACAGCGGCCTTGAAATGGACAAGATCGACCGGGACCGTTGCGGATGTATTATTGGTTCCGGTATCGGCGGACTGGAAGAACTCGAAAAGGAGCACACCAAGCTATTGCAGCGTGGTCCCGATCGGGTCAGTCCTTTTTGTGTTCCCAAACTGATGGTCAATGCCGCCAGCGGAAACGTTTCTATCTTCTACAATTTACGCGGTCCGAACACCTCTGTGGTTACTGCCTGCGCCTCGGCTGCACACGCTATCGGAGATGCTTCACACCAGATTCAGTTGAATCTTGCGGATGTTATGGTTACTGGCGGCAGTGAAGCTGCGCTTACCAGGCTGGGGCTGGCCAGCTTTTGCGCTTTGAAAGCGCTCAGTCGCCGAAACGACAACCCGGCTGCCGCATCACGTCCGTTTGATCGCGACCGTGACGGCTTTGTGCTCAGTGAAGGAGCCGGCGTGGTAGTACTGGAAGAATACGAGCACGCCCGAAAACGTGGCGCCCAGATTCACGCCGAACTGGTCGGTTACGGCATGACCGGTGACGGCAGTCACATTACCCAGCCGTTGCCTGATGGTTCGGGAGCACGTGATGCGATGATGCTTGCTTTGAAAGACGCCGGCATTGATAGTAGTCAGCTCGGCTACATTAACGCGCACGGTACCGGCACTCAATTGAACGACATCATGGAAACTAATGCGCTCAAAGCTTTGCTTGGCCCCGATGCCCCTAAAATGGCTATCAGTAGCACCAAGAGTCATCTGGGACATCTGCTCGGTGCCAGCGGCGGCGTAGAACTGATAATCACAACTTTGGCCTTGAAAAATTCGATCATACCACCTACCATCAACCTGGAAAATCCCGATAAACAGTGCGATCTCGACTATACGCCTCTGGAAGCACGGCCGAAGGAAATAAAATATGCCATGAGTAATTCCTTCGGTTTTGGCGGACACAACGCCTCGCTCGTAATTGGAAAGGTTTAAAACAACCTGTAAAAATGCGATGTTCAGTTAATAATATCTAAAACGTACGCCCGGGTGGCGGAATTGGCAGACGCGCTAGCTTGAGGGGCTAGTAGGAGCAATCTTGTGCTGGTTCGAATCCAGTCCCGGGCAGTTCATTTTTGAATCAGAAATAACCTGTCATTCCTGCGCAGAGCCTGCCCTAAACTCGATTGAGAGCCCGACACGAAGCCAAGCCCGGGCCGTGCCCGGGGGGCATTGGCACAACTCCGGCCACGCCCGCCATTTATTCTTGGAAAGGTAGGCGGGCCATGCCCGCCATCTTCTCCGGTAGCGACTGTCTTGAATTTCAAGCAATTTTTGGACT
>CAZICK010000128.1:0-7200 GCA_964537505.1 uncultured Pirellulales bacterium | reverse complement strand
ATACAGCAGTTCTTAGCCTCGTGTTCTGTACAGATTCTTATGAGGAACCATTTTTTTATCCGTATAATTTTGCATCTATTGCCTGACCAGTTATACGCTCGGCGAAATTGGTGAAAATATCTGCATATTCGCCAAGACATTCTGAGGCTATCTCGCCACGGGAATAAGTCTGGGCGATACGCCTGTCATTTGGAATCTCCAAAATAACATTAATACCCTCAGCCCCACAATATTGCTTTACCGCTTCATCTCCAATATCGCAACGGTTGATCGCTACAGCGAAAGGCAGGTTCAGGGCACGGACCGTACCCACAGCCAGTTTAAGATCATTTAATCCAAAAGGAGTTGGCTCTGTTACCAGGATAACAAAGTCAGTATTTTTAACAGCTTCTATTACAGAACACGAAGTTCCCGGTGGTGCATCAATAATTGTGATCTCGCTCTTGCGGGCTGCTGACTTTACGCCCCTGATAACCGCCGGCGCCATAACCTGCCCAATTTTTAGCTTGCCGTGCAGAAAATGGAAACCCTTTGCATGGCCGATTTCGACTATTCCCACTTCCTTTTCTCTTTCGGTAATAGCTTTCTCCGGGCAAAACCGCATACACCCGCCACAGCCGTGACACATATCCTCAAAGACCATAACCGACCCTTTCAGGCAGACAATCGCACTATACTGGCATACTTCGCCGCAGATACCGCAACTGTTACATTTTTCCTTGTCAACTTCCGGGACCGGTATCGTGATTGACCTACTTGACTCGAATTCAGGTTTGACGAAGATATGACAGTTAGGCTCTTCCACATCACAGTCCAGCAGTTCCACAGGCTGACCCTGTCGCGAAAGAACCAAAGCCAAATTTGTGGCAATTGTTGTTTTACCTGTGCCGCCTTTGCCGCTTGCTATTGATATTTTCACGTTATTTGTTACTCCTGCTCCATCGGTATCTCCTGTGCCGGTTTCAATTTCGCAAAAGACTCGTTACCAAGAAGTGTCTTTCGAATATACCTGCTATAAACAGCTCCAGCCGGGTTGTGAGCCAGCACACGGTCTTTAGCGATAAGCGTTGTTACCGGGGCGACAGATGCCTTCGTAAAAATCGCGTCGTGCCCCACGCAAAGACCACATAAAATATTTAATTCGGTCTGCGCCTGGTTTAGCAATGCTGCCTGTCCTGCCGGATTACACATGATTTCCCGTTCGTTTGACGAAATCGTCTCCAGATCAAAATCTTTCTTCTCTAATGCACAGGCTTTGCAACAAACTGAGATCACCTCAAAATGCCTGGAAAGAATCCCATCAATAATCTTAGCTTCCTCCGACAAGCCAATACAAAAAGCCAGACCAACCTTCCCGCAGTCCAACTCTTTTGCAAACAGAATCATCTCGCCCAGGCGCGTCTCTTTCCCATAATATCGTGCCTCTATAGAAGATGCCGCCTTATGCAATTTTGTTATATCAGCATCCTGATATAATTTCTTATGCCGGTCTGCTTCGGCAAAGCAATCCATACCATCGCGACATTTCTTCGCCTCACATCGGGCGCATTGTGGCGTTGCACTATTTTTCACTGTCCCCTCATTAAATATGTGGTTTTAGTTTTTCTAATATTACATTCTTGGGCACAGCGCCCACTATCTCATCCACGACCTTGCCGTTTTTTAATATACACAGCGTTGGTATGCTTCTGATACCATATTTTGCCGCCGTTTCAGGAGCCTCATCAACATTGAGTTTACATACTTTCAGTTTGCCTTCGTATTCTTCGCCTATCTCTTCGATTATCGGCGATACCATACGACACGGCCCGCACCACGGGGCCCAGAAATCCACCAGTACCGGCAGGTCCGAATTCAATACCTCTGTTTCGAAATTGTCGTCATTAATTGTTACTTCCATCTGCACATCCTTTCCAGGAATATAATTTTCCGAATACTTCTTCCGCCGCCAAGGAGATAGGTTCCATCCCAGGATCCGGCGATAATTCCGGCTGACCTGCACACCTCAAGGTTGTCAAATCCACAACGTTCAAACCAAACCTTATGGCCACAGCTATCACATCGATATGTTTTACAGGGCATTCGCTGTCGCTTATTATCTGCCCGCCTATGACTTTCTCGCTGTTTTTGTCGAATATGAGTTTGACGGTATAGGGTTTTCCTCCTCGCATCATAGAGTGTTTGCTTGCAGATTTTTGCCTGGCACTGACTACCTCAATACCTTCATTTTCCGCCTGAGATTCTGTAATTCCTGCACCGGCAATCGACTTATCAAAAAATTTTGTTGCAAAGCTGTTTACCAATCGTGGAAATTTTATCTTGTATCCCAGAATATTCTTTGCTATGACTCTTCCGCCGATTACTGCATTGGGCCTTAGCTGCCCCACCATAGGCTTACCGGTGATATGATTTTCATATTGTATTACGTCTCCGGCAGCATAAATATCGGGGTCCGATGTTTGCAGATATTCATTTACCTTTAATCCAAGCTCTCCGATTTGCAGACATGCTTTTTCAGCTAATTCGGTATTGGCACGTACACCTGCAGAAATGATTACCATATCTGCTTTGGCGTCTTCGTTTGAAGATAACACTACACTTTCTACCCTGTCTTCTCCTTTGATCGCATCTACTTTCTGATTAAGTCGTAAATCAATTCCCTTGTTTTTAATGTACTCTTCCAATTGTTCACTCATATCTGCATCTAAAACCGCCTGCATGACATGTTCCAGCATTTCAACAAGCATGACCTTTACCCCATGCTGTGCAACCAGATAGGCAATTTCTATTCCTATTGCCCCAGCACCAATCAAAGTTACGTTTTTTACGCGTTTAAAATTCATCCAATGAAGTATGTTAATGGCGTCTTGGCTCGTCCGGAGAGTAAAAACACCCGGCAACCTGACACCGGGAATAGGTGGTATTGTTGCCTTTGCTCCGGTTGCCAAAACAAGTTTATCATAACTATAAATTTCTCCATTTGCTGTGGTTACTACTTTTTGTTTTCTGTTTATCTCCGTCGCCCCTACATTCACCAATTTTATGCTCTGAGCTATAAAAATTCCGTCATCTTTGTACGATTGGTCCACCATTGCGCGTCCACAACAAATATAGGGAGTCGCACACCTGGTTAGCAAGCCTTGCTCCTCTTGTTCCCTTAATATGGTTACATCCAGTGAAGGCTTCAGTTTCTTCAGCATTCGGCCCGCCAATGCACCGCATCCCGAACATCCTATGACAACCACTTTACTTGTTTTTTCCATTATCCGCTCTTTTTCCCATCGGTTCAATTCTGAAGTCAGCAACTACATCATAATCCCATATATCTTTGAAAAAGTGTATTTATGTAATTGAAACATCCTCATGTGGCCTACGCGGCGTATCCGTAGCGGGATTGCATTTCGGGTAAGCCCGATCGCTACATGGCGAAGCCTCTTGGCAGTTACCAAATTGCCCTTGCGGGCAAGTTCCATCCCACCCTGCAGGGCTCTGAATATCAACGTCTTTCGTAACTCGCATGTTAATTACATTACAAGCTCATTGCTCTTTATAGTATAAAAATGTTTTCAAACCAGTTGTTTCGCCCCATTATATACCTGCTCAACATGGAGGACAACAGCGGCAACTTTGGGAAATTCCTCAGGTACCCATTTCTGAACCTCGCCATACATCGGCCCATCTATCAGCCGTTTAGCGGTTCCCTTCACTTGAAAAGAACCTTTTTCCTCATCACGGACAACAAAAGCAAGCTTTGTGCTGTTCAGAATATTGTCACGTGTCTTGTTGAGATAATTATCCGCGATGAGCACTGTTTCATCATCAATTACTTTTAAAAACTTAATATAAACAACATTAGGTATTCCATTCTGACTACACGTTGCAACGGGAAACACATCCTGCTTACCTATCGCATCCTTAACCATTTTTGGCAATTGAGCCATATCCGTCATCTCCTGTGAAAAATGGCTGCGCCATCTTCATTGTTTCAAATGTTAATACTTGTTATGTCTTCTTTAATGATAAGGCGCCCTGTGGGCATTCGGCAACGCATTGACCGCAACCATTGCATTTTTCCCGATCGATCTGAGCAATATCATCAGTGGAAATCGCATCGGTTGGGCACACTTCCACACAGAGACCACATGCGGTGCATTTTTCTGCTTCTACCACTGCGATCAAGCCCCAAACACGACCTCCATGCTCGATTTCGTTAATTTGGGCATTGGTTGACTGAAGCTGATTTTCCAATTCCTGGGCTTGAGATTTGAGGGTTTGCAGTTCCTGTTCGCGGTCGCCTGTTTGTTGCGACATCTGCCCTGCAGGCATGGAAGCCCCTGTTGGAGGAACTGCCATGGCGCCACCTATGCCCATTCCATGGCCCATACCACGACCGCCGCCCATACCCATACCTCGGCCCATTCCACGACCACCACCCATACCCATACCTCTTCCGCCACCTGCTCCGCCGCCCATTGACATAGCTGGTGTACCAGAAGTACTGGATTGATCTGCTGAGGCCATACCAAAATGACTGGCAACATTTGCCTCGGTTGCTCCTGAAAACACCCCTTGCTTGAACTGCTCCACTGCCTGACGAACCACACCGCCCACGCCTACGATTACCTGAATCTCAGCGGCTCCAAGAGTCGCAAAGGCATTTGGACCACAGTTGCCTGTCAGAACCGTCTGCACACCACGATTCGACAAAAGTTGTGCCGATTGAATACCGGCTCCGCCACCCAGGGCGACATTGGGATTCTCCACGGCCTCAAACTCAAACGTTTCCGAATCAACAATCAAAAAGTAAGGACATCGGCCAAAGCGAGGCTCAACCTGACTGTCAAGGTTACCACCTGTGGATGTAACTGCTATTTTCATTGTGACCTCCTAACCAGGAAGGCAGCACAGACCCCATCTACAGAGGTCTGTGTTGCCCAATCATAAACAAAACCTTCTTTACATTCTATTCAGAACGGCATGCAGGAATATACAAATTGCCGGTTAACTTATTTTTCAGATTTAGCCTCAAGTTCAGTGATGCGTTTTTTGATTCCGTCCAGGGCGTCCTCAAAGTACTCGGCCTGCCCTTTAAGCATATCCAATTCCCGCTCTTTGGTTGTCGCTACGCCAGAAGACCCACCATAGGGCGCTCCGTAAGGTCCTACGTTACCATAAGGCGCCGCACCACCATAAGCCGGATAGCCTGCGCCGAAACGCTGCCAGCCGGGAAGGCCGGTAGCGTAAAATTGGTTACGCCTTCCCCAGCCGCCGCCCCGGCCACCACCTCGGCCCATACCAAAATAGCCTCGACCGCCCACCGGATTCATATAGCCCGGCGCCGGATAACCTGCGCAGTATCCTGCCGCTCTTCCTGTCATTGGGCCCATACCTGCAGGGCCTGTTCCATCACCTCTTGGCATGATTATACTCCTTAAAAAAATGGTTCATAAGTTTTCACAAATTACAATATACAGTTAACCTCTTGTCATGGCCGCACCGCATTTTGGACATTGCATTTGATTGCACGGCTGCCCTGCTGTGTGCGGTGTTTTTTGGCCGCAACTGGGACAGACACAATTTCCGCCTGGTCCCGAAGCAAAGGGACCGCCCATGCGACCACGTCCTGATCCTGCCTGTCTTGGCGTTCCTCTACCAGTTCCCGGTCCCTGACCTGTTGGTCCTGTTCCATCACCTCTTGGCATAAAAATCACCACCTTTCCTTAAATTATCAGGCTCCCGGAGGCAAACCTCGCCGTCTTCTGCCTCGTCCTCGACCACCACCGTGGCCTTGGCCAAATTGCCATCGCCCACGACATCGCCCACCAGGGGCCATCATAAAACCAGATTCCAATTCACCTCTGAGCAGGCAACTCAGAGCATCATCGGCTTCACCTGTTATCCATGAATAAATTCTAATACCACCTCTGCTGATCTGTTGTGCACAAAAGCAGTCAATTCCACCGCAAATCAACGTCTCGACACCCAGCTCACTGAGTTTTTTTATCCTGTCCCATACATTCCACTTTTCAGCAGAGATGTCTTCAGCGTTCAATATCTTTCCGTCGTCCGTCTCAACCACGCGAAACGCCGGTGCACAATCAAAACGCGGCGAAACACGCGAGCCAAAAAGTGCTATGGCAATTTTTGTCATAAAAATGCTCCTTACGGAGAGACACTGGAGCAAAAAACGTGCCAAAACCCCACAGAAAGAGACATGTCTCGTAACAACTTTCAGACAAAAGAGTTATATTAGGATGATTTCGCAGGAAAGACTATAATAGAGTGCGTAGCCGCGATAAGTGAGAGTTGATGATTGCATTGTTGCAATCTCACAGAGTAGCTTTTTTATGTGCAGGCCAAGTGATTCCGAGTTTTTTTATTTTCCGCCAAAGGGTGGTTTTGTCGATACCAAGCTCCAATGCCGCTTTGTTCCTGTTACCGTTATGTTTGCGAAGGGCACTTATGATGGATGCCTCTTCCGCATGGTCTCGCATCACCATGATGGTTTTGTTTTCCGAGAGATCTATTTTTGGCAAGCCGCTTAGTAACTCCGGCGGAAGGTGCTCCGGATTAATCTCGTGACCACGGCACAGAACAAAGGCGTGCTCGATGATATTTTCCAACTCTCGGATGTTCCCGGGGAATTCATGCCGCATCAAGACAGCCATCGCTTTTGGAGATATTCCCTGGATATTCTTGCCTTTTCTGGCGTTAAATTTGTGTATAAAATGCTCGGCCAACAGGGGGATGTCTTCCCGCCGATCTCTCAGCGGCGGAAGGGTTAGTTTGACGATATTGAGCCTGTAGTACAGATCATCGCGAAACTGCCCTCGCCCGGCAAGTTCACGCAAGTTCTTATTAGTTGCTGCTATTACCCGCACATCAGCTTTTATCGTTTCGGTACTGCCCAGAGGCTCGTATTCCTTTTCCTGCAGCACTCTCAAAAGCTTGACTTGAGTTGCCTGGGATGTATCGGCTATCTCATCAAGGAGGATCGTGCCGCCACTGGCTATGGCAAATCGACCCGGTTTGTCCTTTCTGGCGTCGGTGAAAGCACCTTTGACATAACCAAACAATTCAGACTCCAATAGCGTATCCGGCAGAGCACCGCAATTGACCGCCACGAATTTCTTTTTCTTGCGTGGGCTGAGGTTGTGTACGGCCCGGGCAAATAGTTCCTTTCCGGACCCGGTGGGGCCT
>CAZICK010000127.1:0-7441 GCA_964537505.1 uncultured Pirellulales bacterium | reverse complement strand
GAAGAAACCAGTCATTTTTTGGCATATCCATGTACAGATTCTTATGAGGAGCCCCCAAAAAAAAGTGCAACTCCCATAAAGTTGGTGCTTTTTACAAGGTTTTGCAAGCAAAACCTTGGAGTTTAACGCTTTATGGCCTCCGGCAGGCATGGTTATAATATGCCCACATCCCAGCCTTTCCGGTAGGATACCCTTGTGTACTTGTTAACACCCAAACACTACAGCCATACCCAGAAAACTAGACATCTGGATGGGTGGGCAGCCCAAAATGACCGGCAATCTTGCGGGTTCCAGACGCCGTTTTTCGTATAAAAAACGCGGTTTTCGTCCGGTAAATAAGGGATATATTCCTGTAGTAATAAAAAAACTCTGAAAATAAAATATTTTTGTTGACTAACTCGTCTAAACTGACTATATAGTCGATAATGACCTATATGACCAGAACTCTGCTATTATGAAAAGCAAAAATACGAAAGTGAAAGGCAAGCAAAATCGTCAGCGGCGGCGTACCAGTGTTACTCGCCAAAAGCTGCTGGATGCTGCCAGAGTTGTTTTTGCCGAGAAAGGCATGGACCTCACACGAATAGACGAAATCTCAGAGCGAGCCGACGTTGGAAAAGGCACCTTTTATTACCATTTCAAGGGTAAGCCTCAGATTATCAAGGAGCTTATTAAGATTATTCTGGGTGAGTTAATGGCGGTTATTGAGGAAAAATGTAGAAATGCTTCTGACATCCAAAGCCTGCTCCATAACCTGATAGGAGCACATATTGGGTTCTTTAGCAATCGCTGGGAAGATTTTGTGTTCTACTTCCAAAGCCGCAGCGACCTGATTCTCCAGGAGGGCTATTCCGGCATCGAAACTCCTTTTGTTGAATACCTGGAGTGTATCGAAGACCTATTGGAGTCCGTTATCAAATACAGACTGTCGCAGCCGGCTTTGCGTCGTATCGCATGTGCGATCACAGGTTTTGTATCCGGCTATTATTCATTCGCAACGATAGAGTCACAGGACGAAAGCGTTGACGAAGTGTTTGCTTCGCTACAAAGTGCTATGGTGGCAGGCATGAGTCGTTTCATTCAGGAGACAATGCCTTCAACAGAATCCGTCGGGAGTCCTCCCAAGAACATATAGAATAACTTTATTACTATGCCGTGTAAGGCATGACTGAAAACTACTACGTAGTTAGACAAGGAGATATGAATTGGAAACACAAACCATCGTTGAGCGGGCGGTCAGGCAATCTGCATGGGGTGTCGCATCAAGCTTCGATATCTACGATTGCGACCCTGACACGATCCGCAGCGCCGAAAAGATTCGGCAATTTGTGGTTGAACTGTGTGACTTGATTGAAATGAAAAGGTTCGGTGAGACAACAGTTGTTGACTTTGGAGAGGATGAACGGGTTGCCGGGTACTCGATGATACAGTTGATCGAAACATCGCTCATTTCCGCTCATTTTGCCAACATGACAAATGCGGTCTATCTGGATGTTTTCAGTTGCAAGCCCTACGAACCGGCCATAGTCGCTGACTTTGCCCAGCGATTTTTCGAGGGTTCTCGTTGCATCACGCATAGCAATCTGAGGCTGTAATCTATGGGCAATTTGCGTATTATTACAGACCTCCAGGAATGCCAGGAAACCTGGAAACATGCGATGCCCCAGGAAATCGTCTCAGATATCTGGGAGTTCCGCGCCTGTTTCCAGGATCATTTTCAGCGACCGGCTTGTTTCTTGGTTGCCCAGAACGCCCGCGGTTTTGACGGCTTTTTACCTCTCAGTTGGATCGAGGAATCGCAATGTTATGGATACTTCCCCGGCGAAACCTGGCAGGGGAAAACCTGGCTTGAGCAGAATCGCATTCCCGTGGTTAACAGGCAAATGCTCTGCGATCTGCTGGATCATTGCCCCGGGCACTATCACCTTCGGTATCTGCTGCCTGCGGAATCTGCGCCTCCAGGCCCATACACCGTTGACGAAGTGGGATACATCTTCAGCCCGCCGGATTACAGCTATGATATCGAAAACTACTTCCTGGAATTTTCGAACAAATCGGCAAAACGCCTCAAGCGGGAAATAAACGCTTTTGAGAAATCAGGTGTATCTTATCGCTATGACGACGTCTCCGACTTCGAGCATCTCGTCCAGTTGAACGTTAGCAGTTTTGGTGCTCGTTCCTATTTCCATGACCATCGCTTTCGAGAGGGCTTTCGCTCACTGATGCACTACCTTAATGACAAAGGATGGCTGCGTATGACGACTGTTATAATCGGCGGGGAAATAGCCGCCGTTGACATGGGGTGTGTCTATCGCGGAGTTTACACTTTACTGGGTGGTGGCACGAATCAGGACCACCCAGGCGTGGCAAAACTGATAAACCTGCACCACATGCAGCGTGGCTGCCGGGAGCGGCTGGGGCTGATTGACTTCCTCTGCGGAGATTTTTCATGGAAGCAGCTATTTCATCTCACGCCCAGACCGCTGTATCTGCTCTCGAATAGTCCGGTCGAAACTCATCTTTCGGAAGACCTGGAACTGAGGGAGGCAGGGCATGTCCAATAGGCGAGTGTTAGTCACAGGGACAACATCTGATTACATCCACATCATCAACCAGCGATTCCCGCAAAGGGCGATCTTTATTACCGATGTTAGCGAGCGTGCCAAGGCTGCGGAGCCTTCGCCCGGTCCAGATGCCGAATTGCTGTGCGATCTGGGCCACCCCGAACAGGTCCTCGCCGCGATACGGAAGCACTTAAATCAATGGCGGATGGAACCCAGCGGGATCGCCTGCTTCGACTGCGAGTCGATGCCCACGGCCGCGTTTATTGCCCATTCGTTTGGGCTTTCCTACCCTTCAGCCGAAGCTGTCGCGGCATGCAGAAGCAAGTACGACTGTAAGCGGATTTGGCGACAGGCCGGCCTGTCATGTCCCGATGTCGAGCTTGTTCATAATGCATCCGATGCGGTGAGTTTTTTTCGCAGAATAGGCCGTCCTGCCGTGATCAAACCCCTGACCGGCAGCGGCAGCGAGCTTGTCTTCTTATGTCCCACCGAAGATGACTGTGTGCTCGCCTATGATACCCTGCGATCCAGGCTGGCCGGCCATTCAGATCAGCGAATGTACGCACCGTACGTCTGTGACGGAACGACGGTTGACCCTCGCAAGGTCTTTGTTATTGAGGAGTTTGTTCGAGGGGATGAGTACAGTTGTGATTTCGCGATCGAGGGGAATCGCGTAGAAATATTCCGTATCGCCGGAAAAATACTCGATACAAAACAAGCATTTGGAACAACCCTGGCCTATCTCCTGCCCGGCACACTTCCCCAGGGCCTTGGCAGGAAGAGCCTTTGCGACCAGTTGCTTACAGCGGCCAAAGTGTTGGGCCTGGAGCGGGCTATATGCATGTTGGATTTTATCGTCCGGGACAACCAGGCACTGATGATTGAATTAGCACCTCGCCCGGGAGGTGATTGTCTTCCGCCTTTGCTGTTGAATAGCTGCGGAATGGACATTCTCGGATGCACGCTCGACTTCGCGGAAGGGCGGCCCTTCATCTCAGGCACATCTTTGCAATGGCGGCCCCTTGTCGGCGCTCGCCTCTTCGCAACGCATAATGGTGAAATCGAGCGGATTGATTCATCGGCCTTGCTCGAAGACCGGCGAGTAGTGGACTGTCACTTGAAGCGAGGTCCGGGGCATCGAGTCATCCTGCCGCCTGAAGATTATGAATCCCGGCTTCTGGGCCACGTCATCTTCGATCCTTCAGACTCTGACAACATCGAAAATGAGTGCATTGAAATTACCTCTAAACTAAAGCTCGAAATGAAAACACGGCAATGTGTGACAGTGAGTTCCCCTTGAAAACTGCACGTAAGTTGACCCGGCAGGAACCAGCCACGCTCGACCAGTCTGAAATCAGCCTTTTTGTAAGTGGCTTTCTGCAACGCCGAGAGGCGTTCTTAAAAGCATCTCACAAACATGGCTCTCCTTTATACCTGGTGGAAGAAAGTGTTTTGTTTGAGCGGGCGGAGCAATTCACCAGGGCTTTTTGTCAGGCGTTGCCCGATGTGCGTGTTTATTATGCAATGAAAAGCAACAATCACCCTCAGATTGTTAAAACACTGGTAAACGCGGGGCTGGGACTGGATGTCTCCAGCGGACTGGAACTCCAAATTGCTCTCGACAGCGGTGCCGCCGATATCGTCTTCAGTGGACCTGGCAAGACGAACAAAGAACTAACTCTCGCCGTCGAAAACTCTGATCGAACAACCGTATTGATCGACAGTTTCGGTGAACTTGAACATCTACAGCGGGTAGCAGGCGAAAAGAACGCCTTTATTCGCGCGGGGGTAAGACTGACAACGGACACCAATGGGCTATGGCGCAAGTTTGGAATCCCCTTGGAGAACCTCTCGCAATTTCTTGATGCGGCCAGGCGGTGCGACAACGTATCTGTTCGAGGACTCCAGTTTCATACGAGTTGGAACCTTAATCCATGCAACCAGGTGAACTTCATAGCCGCCCTGGGCAATACTCTCAGCAAACTGACTTATCAGCAGCGATTGATGATCGAGTTTCTTGATATTGGTGGCGGATTCTGGCCTGGCCAGGGCGAATGGCTGCACTCTCCTCCCGGTACACAGCAAAGCCACCCGCCCACGTTGCGCTCAGGCTCCTCAAAATGCCATTACAAGTGTCCATCGACCACCATCGAGGAATTTGCCGGGCAGATCGCTCAGGCTTTGCGGAGGTATTTGTTCCCTTACGTATCCTGCCGCATTTGTGCCGAGCCGGGCAGATGGCTTTGCAACGACGCCATGCACCTGCTGTTGACGGTCGTGGACAAAAAGGCAAGCGACCTGGTTATTACCGATGCCGGCACAAACGCTATCGGATGGGAGCGATTCGAAACAGACTATTTCCCGGTAATCAACCTGTCGCGCCCCGATCTCATCGAGTCCGAATGCAATATCCTTGGTTCGCTGTGTACCCCGCACGACGTGTGGGGCTACGCTTACTGGGGAAAAGACATCCAGCCGGGTGACATCCTGCTGATACCGACGCAGGGCGCTTATACCTACAGCCTTCGACAGGAGTTTATCAAACCGCTGCCCACCGTGGTAACATTGATGGCCTGACCGAGCAAACATCGAAAGAAGAATATCGATTAAATGGAGCAGCGATCATCCAAAAAAACGGGGGGAGCAAACAGACGCAAACTTCGCGACGTTGCGATCGTCCTTATTGCGTGCGCCTGCGGTTGGTTTGTGATGGAACTGGAAATTCTGGGAGTAAGAGTGCTCGCCCCTTATTTTGGTAGTGCCGTGTACGTGGTGACAGGTAGCGTGATTGGGGTTTTCCTGCTGAGCCTTTCGGCTGGATACATGCTCGGCGGATGGCTTTCCAGAAAAACCAATAACAAGCAGATCCTTGGCATCAACCTGATGGTAGCTGGTGCTTGGCTGTGTGCTATGCCATTTTTCATAGAGCCTGTATGCGACAGAATATTCAATATTGGCCTGGACGAGAAATGGGGCTCGCTTCTGGCCGCTCTTATTCTGTTTGGCACGCCGACCTTACTGCTTGGAACGGTCTCGCCCACCGCGGTACGATTGCTGACGACACGAGCGAGTGATTCCGGACTTAATACCGGCTTAGTGCTTGCCTTATCCACCCTGGCCAGTTTCGCGGGTTGCCTGGTAACAGCTTTCTACCTTGTGCTTTTTTCTATGCGGCTCACGATCTGCGTCTCGGGGGCTGTCCTGGCGGCTCTTGGCGCAACGATTCTGTTACAAGCGGCAGTGCAGGCTGGAAGAGTGTTATACCAAAACGATGAGGTGACTCGAAAGGAAGGCTCACGATGAAAAACAGGATACTCAAAGTGGTCTTGATTTTGACGTCTTGTGTTGCGGTCTTTTTGCAGTCGTTGTTCATTGGCGTAGCAATTGCCGACAGCATTGGCCAACTGATCTACAAAAAAAATTCGCTCTATCACCGCATATCCGTTTACCAATACGCCACTATAGTAAGTCTTCAATTCGGCAGGCAGCAGTCCGTCGATGTGCAGAGCCAGATTGACATGAGTAATTTACGGCGGCACATGCTGGAATACACCAGGATGTCATTTTGTGGATTGCTCTACAAACCGCAGCCGAACAGGATACTTGTGCTGGGGCTGGGCGGCGGGGTAATCCCGCGGGAAATGCAATATTACTTCCCGTCGCTTGAGACTCATGTGGTGGAAATAGACCCGGAGGTCCCGGCGATAGCAAAAAAGTTTTTCAGCTTCCGCGAAAATGATAAGCTAAAGGTGCACATCGCCGATGGACGCATGTTTATAAAAAAACAACTCCGCAGTGACCCGGTGCCGAAATATGACCTCATTATCCTGGACGCGTTCAACAGCGACTATATCCCATTCCACCTGATGACAAAGGAGTTTCTTACGGAGGTAAAAGGTGTTCTCGCTGAGGACGGCGTAGTCGTTGCGAATGTGTTTTACTCCAACCGGCTTTTTGATGCGGAGCTTAAAACCTTCTTAGCTGTTTTCGATCGCTGCCAAGCGTTTGTTGGCATCGATTCCGGAAATGCCATGCTGGTAGCGCCCGGGAAGACCGCCCCAACGCTTACCGTCAAAGAGGCCCTGGCTCAGGCGAAAATACTCCAGCAAAAACATAAGCTCGCATTCGATATGACCACGGTCGCCAAACAGTTGAAACCGGACATACTGCCGGACCCGAACGCAAAAGTGCTCACAGACGACCGGGCGCCGGTAAATTGGCTCAAAGAACAGGAAACGAATAAATAGTATATGGCTTTATCTGTTCATATCGATAATTTGGGCCTGGTTACTTTTGCCAAATCGTCCAGGGCAAAACACCAGCGAATTACCGTTCGCCATGACAAAACTATCATGGTAACTATTCCAAGAGGCGGCAGCTTAAGCGAGGCTAAACAATTTCTAAAATCAAAAACTTCCTGGATTCAAAAGCAACTGCGAAAAATAGATCAACATACCCAATGCCTGGACACGCCTGATTTGGATATTGATATTGAAAAGGCTCAGGTGGATTTATTCAATCGTCTTGATAACTTCTCTGAAAAATACAGCCTTTCTTACAATAGAGCTCGCTTCCGCTGCCAGAAAACAAGATGGGGCAGTTGTTCACACAGGAATAATATAAGCCTCAATGTAAATATCGCTTTCTTGCCGGAAGACCTGCAGGATTATGTCCTCCTGCACGAATTAGTTCATACAAAAGTCAAAAACCATAGCAAAAAGTTCTGGGCCGAACTGGATAAATATACAAAAGACAGAGCCGGAGAATTGGCAAAAAAACTTAAGAAGCACACGATAAAATCAGCAACCACAATCTTTAATCTTTAGGTTCCTCATAAGAATCTGTACAGAACACGAGGCTAAGAACTGCTGTATCCT
>CAZICK010000126.1:0-7626 GCA_964537505.1 uncultured Pirellulales bacterium | reverse complement strand
CGTGCCGCCGCTGACATCGTACAACCCCCCGCCGTACGAAACCGCTGAATTGCCGGTAAAACGGCAATGGGCAATCGTTGCCGACCCGGCTGCAAGATACAGACCACCACCTGAAGTAACGGCGGAATTGCCGGTGAATACCACATTGGTGAGAATCGGGTTTACATTGGCGCTGTGATAGTAACCGCCACCGGAGCCGGAGGTGACTGAGTTGGCGTTGAACGTGGTATCGGTCAAGTTGACGCTGCCTGCTGAAGATACCAAAATCCCGCCGGCGGAGGACGTACCTGTGTTGCCGGTCACCATGGAACCATTCATCACAAAAGCACCGCCGTTCACCATGGCGCCACCGCCGGAGCCAAAGCTAAAATTCTGTTGCAGGGTCGCGTCAACAGCCTCCACATTGCCGCTGGTGAAAAAGCCGCCGCCGTCGCCTGCCGCCACATTGGAAGAAAACACCACATGGGTTAAGGTAAGGTTACCCAAATTGCTGATGCCGGCGCCGGAGGATGAAGCTCCACCGGTTGTCGCGTTCTGAGTGATCAGTGAGTTGGTGATGCTCAGGATACCGGTACTTGTGTTGTATATGCCACCACCCTGGTTTACGGCCGCGTTGTCTGTAATGACCATGTCGGCAAGTTCAAGCAGGCCAGCGTTGTTGATTGCACCGCCGTTATTGGTGACGCTGCCGTCCGTAAGGGTTAAGCCTGTGATCCCAACCTCGACGGATGCAGTAATATCGAAGATACGGGTGCGGCTGTCAGCATTTACGGTTAGCTCGTCAGTTCCGGGCCCCCGAATCACCAGATCATCACTGAGGCTAAGTTGCATGCCTCCCAGAACGATGGTTCCCCCGTTCAGGTCCGCGTCGAACTCAATGATGTCCACATATGTATCGCTGCCCGCCGGGGCATCACCGACAGCAACATTCAGCACCGAAGCCTGGATGGCCTCGCGCAGGGTCAGCATCCCGTCCACCGCCACAATGTCTTCCACACTATCGACGGTATAACTGGTCCCTCCGGCTGTAAGAGTCATAGCCGTGGACAGACGCGAGGTATACGTATTGTTCTGGGCATCCTTGAGTTGACCACCAATATAATAGTCTCCCAAACCAAGCACGAGAGACGGGTCCCAGTCATATTGCCCATCAGGAGAAGCTGCTGCGTCCTGTACGATCCATACCTCATTGCCGTTGGTCATGTCGTCAAGGTCATAGTACAGGCTGATAGTGGAATCCACCGGCACGGTGGCATAATTCCAGGTAACGGGAACGTTTTCGCCGAGATAATAAGCCCCCACCGGCCCGGTGAGAGAAAAATCGACCGGCTGAGAACCTTCCACCGCCCCGATATCAACTGTTGCGTTAAGAATCCGGTCAAATCCGGTTCCTCTCTGGTCTGTAGCTAAAGGAACTCCTTGATTATCCAAAGCTCGATTGTTATCCCCTGCGTCCAACAGTGGGCTGCCATCCCAAGGCATATGCGTCTGCGTGAAACCGCTGTTATCCGCCAGGGGGCCAAGCATTGGATCCAATTGGGAACTCGATGTGCCCCAGTAACTGTGGGTCCCGTTAAGACCCGTTGACGTATCAATGATACCAATCAAGTTATAGTCACTTGCCGAACCAAAAATTCCTTTAACATCTGAGCCGGATACACTGGCGATATTGCAGGCGATCACCGAATTGTCTACGGTAACCATGGCGGACGCACAGTAGATCCCGCCACCCTGTGCAGCGTGGTTATAAACCGTGGTCGACTGAACCATGTGGATCGTGCCGGAATAGGCATACACAGCACCACCAATCCCTGTCACTGCGTTTTCGGACAAGGTCGAGTTAATGATGGTGGTTACGCCGGCGACATTGCGAATGGCGCCTCCGCTGGGACCGGTATTGTCTGAAATCAGTGAATTGGTGATTAGCAGGCTGGCTCCTGCTCCGTAGTTATATATTGCTCCGCCTTCGCTGCCGGAAGTGCTATTGTACGATATTGTGGACGTATCGATGACGAGGGTGCCAGTATTATAGATGCCGGCAGCTTCAGACCCTTCATTGCCCGCAATCTGGACATTGGCCAAGCTCAGAACACCGTCATTTCTTATACCACCTCCACCAACAGCATTTCCACCCGATAGGTACATATCGCTGACGGAAACAGCGGCACCACTAATGTTGAACACTCGACTTGTGCCATTTGCATTGACCATCAGACTGTCAACACCCAATCCGTGAATGTCCACATCATCGGTGATTAGCAGTTCCATCCCTGCAAGCGTAATGGTGCCACCCGTCAATGACGGATCAAACTGAATGAGGTCCGTTTCGACAGCACTTCCCGCTGGTGCATCGTACACTATTGTGTTTGTATTGGCGGCTTCCAGAGCTTCGCGCAAGGTGATAACACCGTCGGCAGCAACCACATCTGCAAGACTCCCAACCCAATAACTGGCTCCATCAAGCAATAACCGATGCTCCAATGGCTCCAGGATTAATTGTGAGTCGAGGGATTGATGGTAAGCCGATCGCTTGTTCCGTTTGGCCAATCGTCGAAGAGCACGCATACCTGGCACCTCCATTTAATACACCCATCAAACTATGGCGCGGTGTCCAAAGCCAGACACACACAGTCGCCCATAAGAAACAATGCACTACCCGAAGAAAAACTCCTGGCCCGGCTCGCCCTTTAAGTCTTCGCTTTGCCAGTCTGGATGACGGCTATCTTCCTCCAAACAGACCATGCCGATAATGGCAAGATTGTACCGGACAGTGGACAAACGGCCAGTAAATATTCTTCGCCACACAAACTGTTCCCACGATGTTGTTGCAAACCAAGATTTTCCAGGTCAAGGAGCTCGGCTACGTCGCCGAGCAACTTCTTGATTACTCAATGCTATCAAATTGCATATTTTCTGTCAAGGCTTATCTGGGAAATCCGGGTTGACATACTTAGAGCCTATCCGAATAACCCCTGAATTACCGATATAAACAAAAGCAAGATGCTTTTGAAAGGATTCAGGGATGAAAAAGCGAAAAACAAAGAACAAGTATAGGATCCTCTTACAAAACCCCTCGAATCGCGATGGAACGTTCCATTCGCTAACCTCTTCTTCGAGAGGCCAATTTAACTCTTCCCAAATTTAGCAGGCGACGCCGCATTTGTCAAGCGAATTCTCCCAGCCCCCCTTAAATTTTCATAAAAACACATAGCTTCTTTATTTATATGTTGTTATGGTTGAAATATTATGCTATCATACTCCATAATCTGAATATTTCATAGATTTTCGTATTTTTTGATGAACAAATAGTCTAACTGTTTGTAGTATAAGTAGTTATACTAGAAGCCATACTCCAACAGAAAGGCTATTTCTATGACAGACTGTACCACACAACCGTTGCTGTTTTCAAGTCTCGGCTCCAAAAAAATTCAGGCGGATTTTCAAGGGCGGCAGTCTCACCTCCGACGCCGGTGCCTTGGTTTTGCGTGAAGTCGATAAACGCCTCGGTCTGATCGACGCCCTTGATCGCTGCATTCCCGACCCGCGTAACGAATTTTTCATTACCCATCATCAGCATTGAGATATTCCCTTCCCTCTGGGTCGGATGTTACGCACCACAATTTCAGTGTCGCTTCCATATGCTTACCAAGTCGTGATAATTTGTGACTTTGCCTTTTTGCCATAATATTCTCCTCCTGTTATGAAGTATGATTTTTTATAATTAAGACAATTGTACTAAATGATTTGTGAAGTTTGTTTTTCATTATTCCTTCCTTCCAAAAAGTTGTTGTTTTCTGGGGCACAAAAAAGGGCACCGCCGCATAGTGCTTACGCTAGGTCCGCTAGAACCCGTTGGAAACACACACAGACGATGCCCCAAAACGGGACACCGACCTTTGTGCGCCTTCCAACAAAAAAACTAGCGGTTTAGCGTAAGACGCCCACTGGTACAGTGAAACTTCATTATTCAATTGTCTGACTGAGAATATCCCAGCCAACTCCAGCATATCAGATTACCCGACCGAAAACAAGGGAAATATCGGTTTTGTTATAACCACAGCATCTTTGCCCTGCGTGTAACTACTTGATTCGTAATACGTTATGAAAGGCGACGAAGCGGCAAGAAGGATATTCTGGAGAATATGAAACCCCGGCGGTAGCGATATGAACAGGGGTTTTATTGAGGTCAATATAGCAAGTTGAGTAAGAAGGGGCTTGCCAAGGGCTGTCCGGTGGGTAAAATGGCTCTATGGTCCTTTTACTATTAGTCCTCAAGACTGTAGCTATTGGCCGAGATTTTTATCTGTTTTGGCCTGCAAACCGGCAAATCCGTTCGCTACCAACAGTTGAAAATCTTTGCCATAATTTTCCAAAAGGTGTATAATGCGCCATGAGTAAGCCGTTAAAACGGGCAATAAAGGGTTTAACCGCGAGAAAACAAAGCCAGTAACACAACAGGGCAAAGAAATAAACAATTATGGGCAATGAAACAAAGGTGGAGCTTTTAGAACAGATAATAAAGGATTTTAACAAAGATACCCTAATCCGGTTCTATAAACTATCCAGTGATAAATTCCGGCCTGTAAGCGAGGATTACTCCCAATATCTACCTGAATCAGATAAGCGGTTCGAGAATATTGAGCAGATAGGCCGAATAGAACACGAAAAGAAATCGCAATCAATAGCATTTTTCATATCTTCTGTAAGCGGAGAATTGTCAGATAGGGATTCAAAGAAAAGGCAATACGATATTGGCAAAAAGATACTAAGAGATAATTATCTCGATGCCGGCATATTCGTATTTTATGGCCAAAATAATTTCAGATTGAGCCTTATCGCCGCTTCATATTCCGGGCCGAAAAGAAAGTTTACGACATTTAAGAGATACACCTATTTTGTCAGCCCGGACTTAACCAATAAGACATTCAAAGATCAGCTTAAAAAATGCGATTTTTCAAGTGTAGAAAGAATCCTCGAATCGTTCTCGATTGAGGCTGTCTCGAATGAGTTTTATAACAATTTCAGGCCGATATTTGACGAAATCGTAAATGCCATTCAGGGCAAAAATGATATTGATATTCAGACACAAAAGGACTTTGCACTTCTTTTTGCTATCCGGGTAATTTTTCTTGGTTTCGTTCAGAAGAAACGATGGCTTGGTGATAATCAGAAGTTTATACAGAATTTCTGGAATGAATACAATAAACATAAAAAGAAAAGCAATTGCAGCGATGAATTTTATATTCGATGGCTTGAGCCTTTATTTTTTGAGGCACTAAACTCTCAGCCTGGCACTAAGGTGCATTGGAATAATAATGATTTCTCAAAGGAAACCGAAAAGACTTTGCAAATGGCACCATATCTAAATGGTGAGCTTTATAAGAGAAAAGCCGATGTAGATGATATTGGGCTTTACCTGCCTGATGAAATAATTGGTAAGTATTTTGATTTTCTATTCCAGTACAACTTTACCATTGATGAAAGTACTGCTTATGATGAAGAGCTTGAATTGAATCCTGAATTTTTGGGAATCATATTTGAAAGGTTCGTCAACAAAGAGCAGGGTTCAGTCTATACCCCAAGAACAGAAGTTGACCTGATGTGCAGGCTGGCCCTTATAAGATGGCTGATAAGAAAGAACGAATTTGATACGAAAGAGCTATACCATTTATTCTTCAGGGAAGGCGGAGCGGGACTGAAATTTGAAGAAGACCAAAAATACGGCAGTTTCAGTACTAAGGAAATAAGAAAGCTCTTAAACTTGCTTGAAAGTGTCACAGTCTGTGACCCTGCCGCTGGCAGTGGTGCGTTTGAAGTAGGAATGCTTCACGTAATTAACGAATTAATTGAGATTCTCTACACCAAAATGCCCGATTTCCCCGACGATGTCGCACAAAAAGAATCGTATGAGCGAAAGAAGGATATAATCGCCAAATCTCTTTATGGAGTGGAAGTTCAGAGGTTTGCGGTATGGATAAATCAACTTAGACTCTGGCTTACATTGTTTATTGATATGCCGGATGAAATGAAATTGTCCTTAACGCCTCTTTTACCAAGCCTTAACTTCAAAATCCGCAGGGGTGATTCACTCGTTCAGCGAATCGGCAACAAAATGTTTCCTGTTCACGGTCACGCAGATATAGCACCGTCAGTAAAACGAAGAATAACTAATCTCAAAAATGCCAAAATAGATTTTTATTACAATCGTGGTAAAGATGAAGGTTATGTCTGCCAACTTGAAAATCAGATTTTCAGAGAAATAATCCAGTCAGAAATCGAGACAAATGAAGAAATACTTCGAAAGAAGAAAACCACTAAAGTCTATACTCAAAACGCTCTTTTTGTTGATGATAAAGAGGCAATAGAAAAAGACAACGAGAAAACAATTTCTAAAAAGACAAAGCTTGATTCTGAGATAACTGCTGAAATAGAAGAATTAAAAGCGGAGCTTAAAAACTTAAAAGACGAGCACCCCTTGATATGGAATATTGAGTTTTCAGAGATATTTTATGATAAAGGCGGTTTTGATATTATCATCGGCAATCCACCTTATGTAAGACAGGAACATATCGCTGACCCGGAAGGAAAAGAAGAATCCAAAGAATATAAAGAACTGCTGCGAGAAACCGCCGCTCTTGATTATTCCAGACATTTCAAGAATCGAAAAATAGATGGCAGGAGCGACCTCTATACATTTTTCTATGTAAGAACTTTGCGTCTGCTCAATAAAGAGGGGGTGCATTGTTTTATTTGTTCAAATAGCTGGCTTGATGTTGGTTACGGTGTTTGGCTTCAGGAATTTTTATTGGAAAATGTCCCTGTCAATCTAATCATCGATAATCACGCAAGAAGAAGCTTTGCAAGTTCGGATGTTAATACTGTGATAACGTTGTTTGATGCACCCGTTAAAAACTATAACAAGGCCGAGCACCTGATAAAATTCGTAGCCTTCAAAAAGCCTTTTGAGGAGTGTATCTTTACGGAAATGCTCTGGGATATTCATCGGGCCAAACAAATCCTTAAAAATGATATTTTCAGGGTATATACCATATCTGCTGAAGAGCTCTACGATGAAGGCTGGGAGGCTGAAAAAGGAGTCAAGAAAGAAAGTGGCGAATATGTCGGCGATAAATGGGGTGGAAAATATTTAAGAGCACCAGACATTTTCTTTACGATTCTCGAAAAAGGAAAAGATAAACTTGTAAAATTAAAAGAAGTTGCAGATGTACGTCCGGGTTGTTATTCAGGAAGCAATGATTTCTTCTATTTAGATACATTAGTTAAAAACCGATTGAAAATTGAAGACGAATATTTGTTACCTTTAATAAGAAGTTCGGGCGAGATTGAGCATTTATGTATGGAAGACTGTAATAAATCATTTGTTTTGGCAATAGCTTCTGTGGGGAAAAATAAGCTTAAACCTAATCTAAAAAAATATATAGAGTGGGGAGAGAAACAAGTCACGAGAAAAAGGCAAAAAACAAAGGCTGGAATACCTTGGCCTAAAACAGAAACAGTCAAAAATAGAAAATGTTGGTATTCCATTCCGTCTAATAATCTAATTCCCACAAAGTAAACTTTCGCACTTTTTAAGCAGCTAATTTGCATGATTTATAAACGAAAAAA
>CAZICK010000125.1:0-7649 GCA_964537505.1 uncultured Pirellulales bacterium | reverse complement strand
CATCAAATTCCAGCGCCCCACCAATCTTCCCATCACTCGGCCACCACACCGGATCACCGTTAAGCGTCCCATCGTGGCCACCCACACTATCACTGGCAACCGTACCACTCGACTCATCCAACTCCCATTGCCCAACAAGCATATCAGATCGAGTCGTAAAACTCCAGACATCACCCTCTATAACGCTGCTGTCAGCTTGAACCTCATCGACCCGCCAATAGTACGTGGTCTCTAAATCCAACGCCTCATGATCAAAAGTGGCCTCTGTCTGATTACCTTGGAATTCACCCGGACTACTCGTGCCAAAGTATATATTGTGCGATACAGCACAATTTCCGGAAGACCAGCTTAGCTCCACTCTTGTATTCACATCTGCTGCCCCATCTGCCGGATCAGGACCAAATGCCGGTACAGGAAAACAAACACCTGCCAGCCAATTCCCGGCCAGCATAAACAAATCACCCAGTCCAACATCACCCGTATGGTCGATGTCAGCCTCGCCACAAAAATTATTGCCCACATCGCAGGGACTATCCATCCACCATCCCGAAACAATTCCGAAATCCACCAGGTCCACGCGCCCATCCCCGTTCACGTCTGGGTCCGTGACTATGGAATAGTGATATCCCATATCCACAATCCCCAGGTCAACAATCTCATCGCTGCGCGTTGTGTATGTATCCATCCCCAAATTTTCTGCCATATCACTGCCCGCATTCACACACGGACTATTCACCCCTTGACCCGCCGCCACCTGACTCAAGTAATAGTCACCCGATGGCCCCGTCACAAACAGCGGATCATCATCGATATTGCCTGTACCGGGGTAGATGCTTCCATCATCTGGATCTTCATCTTGAACATCACTGTAAGTTATAATGATAGTCGAACCGTCGTTATCCCAGATTTCGCTCCCGCCATCCCAGAGAATACAATTGACCATCTCAATAGTACTTGGATACAACTCATCTGTCGAATCGCAAGCCAATCCATTTCCATTCACGGCCGAATTACCCGTGAATGTGCAGTTGAGCACGACCGGCCTGCTGGTCCGATTAGCCATACCGCCGCCGCAGTCACCAGCCGAGTTGCCTATGAAGGTGCAGCCAGTCACACTCGGGCTGCTGAAGTAGTTATACATCCCGCCGCCGTCGTCTGCCGAGTTGCCGCTGAAGGTGCAGTTCATTACTGTCGGACTGCTGTCGTAGTTATACATCCCGCCGCCGCCTTCGCTAGCCGAGTTGCCGGTGAACGTACAGTCAGTCACCCTCGGACTGCTTCCTCCACTGTTATGCATCCCGCCAGACGAGTTGCCGCTGAAGGTACAGCCAGTCACCCTCGGGCTGCTGTCCATCATGTTTTCCATCCCGCCGTCATCATTGTCGGTGAACATGCAGCCCGTCACCCTCGGGTTGCTGGAACCTATGTTCATCATCCCGTAGCCACCATTGCCGGCGAATGTACAGCCAGTTACTGTCGGACTGTTGGAGGATCCGTTAAACATCCCGTAGTCCGAGCTGGCGGTGATGGTAAAGCCATCGAGTATAGCGGTTAAACCCAGGTTAGCACCTAATAAATGAGCAAAGACATAGTAGCAGTTGTCGGAATTATTACCCGAAATACCGATATCGCCGGAAAGAATCGTTTCGTTGTTTCCTACATCGCGTTGATCCAGAGCCGTTTCACTCCCGTTAAATCCGCCGTAGATCGCCACGCCGTTTTTCATCTGGAAGGCCTTGTATCTGTTACCTGTGCCAACAACCTCCACGGAAGGATAATATGTCCCGGCCGCCACCCAGATTTCATCGCCGATGATTGCCGCGTCGAGTGCATCTTGTAACAATATAAATGCATCTTCCCAGCTCACCCCGTTATTATCACCCCCCGTAGCGCCTGCATTAACATAAATCACAACAGGCTCATAAGCATCACCATAATATTCGTATGCCCCCATATCAACTATAGCCGTGCCATCATCATCACCATCCATGATACGCCCTTGTCCATCCAGATCGGTTGCCACTGTTACGGTGCTGTTATCACCGGTGTCGATACAGGGCGAACCAGTCGAAAGTCTCAAATTATCATCTTCAGTTCCGTAAGTATCATCAGGACCGTCACCATCGACAAACAGCGGATCCCCGTCGATATTACCGCCTCCGTCCGTGCCCAAATCGCCATCCCAACCTGCCCCGCTGCCACCGCAACCACCAATATCGCAGTAACTGATTACCGGGATACTGGCGCTAGAGGTGCCAGCGTGATTATAAATCTCATCGTCCCCATAGTAAAATGCGGAATTGCCCCAGAAGATGCAGCCCGTCACTGTCGGGTTGCTGGAGTAACTGTTTTCCATCCCGCCACCGCCGTAATCAGCCGAGTTGCCGCTGAAGGTACAGCCCATCACCCTCGGGCTGCTATCTTCGTAGTTATACATCCCGCCGCCGCCACAACTGTACTTGCCAATAGCCAAGTTGCCGGTGAAGGTGCAGCCAGTTACTGTCGGGCTGCTGGAGACACCGTTACACATCCCGCCGCCGCCATTGTACCAGCCAGCCGAGTTGCCGGCGAAGGTGCAGCCCATCACCCTCGGGTTGCTGTACTCGCTGTTATACATCCCGCCGCCGTTACCACCCGAGTTGCCGGCGAACGTGCAGCCAGTTACTGTCGGGCTGGACATATTGTTTGCCATCCCGCCGCCGCCGGAGTAAGCCGAGTTGCCGATGAACGTGCAGTTATTCACTGTCGGGTCGCTAAACCATTCGTTATACATCCCGCCGCCCTCGCCGCCAGCGTCAGCTATGTTGCCGGTGAATGTGCAGTTACTCACTGTCGGGCTGCTGTACTGTTCGTTATACATCCCAGACGAATTGCCGCTGAACGTGCAATTGGTCACTGTCGGGCTACTGGAGTAGTTATACATCCCGCAGCCATTGCCGCCGGTAATGGTAAAGCCGTCGAGTACCGCGGTCGCATCCAGATTAGTACCATCTGGATGATAGAAAACGCGGTAGCAGTTGTCATAAACTACCCCCGGCACGCCGATATCGCCGGAAAGAATCGTTACATTGTTTCCCACATCGCGCTGATCCAGTGCCGTTTCACTCCCGGCAAATCCGCCGTAAATAGCTACGCCATTTATCATCTGGAAGGTTCGATAGGGAGGTATGCTGCCGCCAACCATCACGGACGGATGATACATCCCCGCCGCCACCCAGATATCTTTGCCGCTAATTGCCACAACGTCCAGGGCGTCCTGCAGATCGGTAAGGGCATCATCCCATGACGAACCGCTGTTTAAACCGGTTGCATCGTCGTCCACATAGATAACATCGCTGTTAATCGCAAAGTGCGCGGTGACATACTTAGGTGAATCCATAGTAAGCGTACCCGAGTTGTCACTGCCGCTAAGATCACCGCTCCATCTATCAAAAACATAGCCTTCCTCCGCTTCAACGGTAACAGTAACCTCTGTTCCCAAAGAATACAATCCCCCTGCCGGGTCAAGCGTCACTGTACATGCTCTTTCGAACGGTTCGATTGTAACATTCAACGAAATCAATACATCACCAGCAACCTCGTCCGCCCCTATATCCACTATGCCATAAATAATTCGTGGATCACCCTCGAAATCTGTCACTGGAAGAGATGGGGCGATGTTGTCCCCTGCGTTTATGCAAGGGGAAGTTTCCTGGAGATGGAAATCACCGCCTGCCGCATCGACAAACAAAGGATCGCCGTCGATATTGCCGCCCCCGTCAACACCCAGCGAAGTAGCCCATGATCCGCTATAAAAACAGTTTACAATATCGCAGTAACTGATTACCGGGACACTACCGGCCTCGTTATAAATCCTATTGCCCCCGGAAGCTGCCGCATTGCCCCAGAGTATGCAGTTGGTCACTGTAGGGCTGCTAGACCAGTTATTATACATCCCGCCGCCACTGTTCCCCGAGTAGTTGCCCCAGAGAATGCAGTTGGTTACTGTCGGGCTGCTGTTACCGTTATACATCCCACCGCCGTACCCGCCGGCCGAGTTGCTCGTGAAGATGCAGTTGGTCACTGTCGAGCTGCTGTTAGCGTCATACATCCCGCCGCCGCAGCCAGCCCAGTTGCCGCTGAATGTGCAATTGCTTATTGTCGGACTGCTCGAAGAGTTCTGCATCCCGCCACCCCCGTATTTAGCCCAGTTGCCGCTGAATATGCAGTTACTCACTATCGGACTGCTTCCTGAGCTATACATCCCGCCGCCGTAGTCATAGCCTCCAGCACCGTCGGCATGGCCGGCGGTAATCGTAAAACCGTCGAGTACAGCGGTTGTATCCAGATCAGTACCATCCGGATGATAAAAAACATGGTAGCAGTTGTCAGAATTATTGCCCAGAATACCGATGTCCCCGCTAAGAATCGTTACGTTATTTCCCGCATCCCGTTGATCCAGAGCGGTTTCAGTACCGGCAAATCCGCCATAAATGGCTACGCCGTTTTTCATCTGGAAGGTTTGATAGCGAGAACCGCTGCCGCCAACCTCTACGGAAGGATAATAGGTCCCGGCCGCCACCCATATCTCATCCCCGGATAATGGTGGCTTGTCCAGAGCATCCTGCAGATACTTATACGCATGGTCCCAGTCCGACCCATCTCCGCCCGTCGAGGCATCATCATTCACATAGATCGTACCACCAAACGCCGCACCGCCAACCATCACCACCAAAACCACCGACACCAAGCCCACTATCGATCTCGATTTTCCTGTCCACATGGTAACTACCTCCTGCTCTTCGCTCTGTTAACTATTAGATTTCCCTAATTCGGACAACCAACTTTGCCATATACATATACGCTATAATACCAAACCCCATACACCACCGTCAAGCAAATTATCCCCCAAATCCAACCCATCTCCTATTTTTTTTCATCCTCCCCCGCCCAACTTCTGACCTCTGACTTCTGTCCCCGCCCTCCGTTCTCCACCCATTTTCTCCTTTTCTCCCGCCATTTTACCTATCCCCCCTATCTCCCCCATCCCCCCATTCACTTTTCATCAAAACATAGTACAAACATAGTACAAAGTGGGTGCAAACATAGTGCAAACAGGATCCAAACCACATCACTTTCCATCAGAATTCATCGGAATTTCACACTTTTTTCTTGCCTATCTTACCTAATCGTTACAATCGTTACGTCCTCGCCACCAAAAATAAGCACTTACATCAATTCCAGCAACGTAAAATAAGCACTTATAGCAATTCCCCGACGCCCGGACGGCTCCAACCGCCGCGATTCTGGGTCCGTATCTTTTATACAGACCCAGAACCGGTCGTTCCATATTTCCTGATGTGAGAAAGCTGGGTTAGGGAGCGATGAAAATATCATCTTCTTGCGGACGTTCGACGCCATGATAGCGCTGGACGCCCTTGATGGTAAATATGTCGTCCATACCCGGCCCTAACTGGCGGATAATCTTGAAATTCACGCTACCATCGTTAAACAGGACATTTTGTCCTTTGTCATTATGGTTGGGCGAATTGCTCTTCCATAAAAAAGGTACCGCCGTCAAGTCCAACACTGTGTTATTATCGCTGTCCAAATCCGCAAATAACGGATTCACATCCGTCATTATCACCGCCCCGGGATCGCTGTCCATCTCCAGATGCCGCGGCTCAAACATCAAACGAAAACTGTAACTGACATGCTCCCGACTGGCAAAATCCGTCATGGCCTTAAGCTTTTCCAGATCAATACGAACTTTCGGTTTGCGATCACTGCCCGGACAGATAAAAACCTCAGCCGGCAGATAGCCCTGCTGGACCAGCAAAAAGACATTTCGCGTATTGGAACTGCTGACTTCGCCCTTTTTACCAATGCTCCACCATACCGTACCAGGCTCGTGTTCCACCGAAGGCAGCAAACCCTCGTTATTCATGGCATACTGAGACAATCCCGCCCCCACTTGACGCATCTGTGAAGCGCAACTGTATTGCCGGGAAAGCTCTCGGGCGTGTCGCACGCCCGGTTGTGAAACCATCACGGCCAACAGCAAGCAGGCCGCCACCGTAACCAGATCGCGCAGATTACTCATAATCCAACGACCTCGGCCATGCCATAAACCCTCCGGCTTGCTGGTGTTACGATACCCAACTATCCTGGCGGAAGCCTCGGCCACAATGCTGGCCTGATCGTGCTGAGTAATCAACTGCATGGTACGCTGAGCCAATCCCGGCGGAACCGGCTCATCCGGCCACGATTCCAGGGGTTTTAGGGTACGGCGAAGTGCATCATTGAGCACTCGAGCCTGCTCATCGTGGGCGAGCAGCTCTTCCGTCTGCCCACGCTGGCCGGGATCGTCCAGATTAAGGTTATAATCCAGTAGTCGTTGCAATTTGTCTAAATCAGGCTTTTTCATAATGCTAGCGAACCATATATTCCAATCCCTTATGAGTCTGCAAGTTTGTTTCTTCGTAACTCATTTAATCACAAGATAATATAGAAACTTCTGTTTTGATTTTCTTTGCCGGTTTGGTATATCCTGGTATTTGTTTGTTCGACCAGTTTATTCCCGCTGCCGATCGGTTGTTTCGTTGTATTTCCTGGCAAAAGCGCTCACCGCCGCGTGCAACCGTGATTTTACAGTTCCCAGCGGGATATCAAGTACCTGAGCTATCTCCTTATATGGCAACTGGTTAAAATACGCCAAAACCAAAATTTCCCGTAAATGATCCGGCAGTTTGGCCACCATCTCTCGCACCAATTCTTTCTGCTGTTTCTGTTCAAGGATGTTCTGCGGAGTGGTTTCGTCTCTTAGCAGATTGTGCCAGAGGTCCACTTCGCCGCCCTGGTCGTCCGACGTAGTCAACTGCATCGCCGGGCGTCTGGCTCTGCTGCGTAGTAAGTCACGCGCCTTGTTGGCTGCTATCGTGTATAGCCACGGGCGAAACCGACGCCGTGTGTCAAAAGAAGACGCGGATATATGAACCTGCAGGAAGGTTTCCTGAAATGCGTCTTCCGCTAAAGTACGCTGTCCCATGAACTTAACCAAGAAATTGAATAACTCCTTTTCGTATCTTTGCATCAACTGACCAAACGCCTGTTTGTCGCCATCACGGGCTAACCCAATCAATTGTTCATCGGTGACCTGCTTCAAATCTGTCCCATTCTATGTGCTTTACGCTGAAGATGTTAGTAAAGTTCACAACTTATCCCGATATTTCATCGGCAATAAAAGCGAAAACAGTGTTAATTATTATAACTTATTGTTAAATAAGTGGTTAAGGTTGTTTTTCGGACGAGAGATAAAAATTTTTAAAAACCCTGATTGACCGAACGGGAAGATAGCTCCGGGAGTGGGAAGAATTGTTGTAAGTCGTTATTTTTGGTTGCGGGGAATTGCTGTAAGTGCTTATTTTTGGTAGCGGGAAATTGTTGTAAGTGCTTATTTTACGTTGTTGGAATTGATGTAAGTGCTTATTTTCGCGTAACGATTATAACGATTAGGTAAGATGGGTAAGAAAAAACCGCGAAATTTGGATGAATTCTGATGAAAAGTGATGTGGTTTGTACTATGTTTGGACCATGTTTGTACTATGTTTGCACTATGTTTGTACCTACTTTTCACCCACTTCTTAACAGAAGTGGGTGAGTAAATGGGT
>CAZICK010000124.1:0-7952 GCA_964537505.1 uncultured Pirellulales bacterium | reverse complement strand
ATAGGATACAGCAGTTCTTAGCCTCGTGTTCTGTACAGATTCTTATGAGGAACCATATAACTAAGCCTCTTTTTGTGCCTTTTGGATCTTGGCCCAGGTGTCACGCAGGGTTACGGTTTGGTTGAAAACGAGAGCTTTGGCGGAAGAATCAGGATCAACGCAGAAATAACCGAGACGCTCGAACTGATATCGACTATACGCCACAGCGTCTTTCAGGGACGGTTCAACGCGGCACGTGGTAAGCACTTCCAGTGAGTTGTGGTTGATATTTGACGTGTATTCTTTGCCCTGTTCAGTTTCTTCAGGGTTTTCCCTGGCGAACAGGTAGTCATAGAGCCTGACTTCCCCCGGCAGAGAATGCCGGGCCGATACCCAATGTATGGTGGCTTTGACCTTCCGCCCGTCGGGCGAATCGCCGCCGCGAGTGGCCGGGTCGTAGGTGCAGTGCAGTTCAACCACCCGGCCGTCGGCATCTTTAATTACATCGGTACAGGTAATGAAATACGCATAGCGAAGACGCACCTCCCTGCCGGGCGCCAGTCGGAAAAATTTCCCCGGCGGGTCTTCCATAAAATCGTCTTGTTCGATATACAGCTCTCGCGAGAATGGTATCTTGCGGGCGCCGGCAGCGGGGTCTTCCGGGTTGTTTATGGCATCCAACTGCTCAACCCGATCTTCGGGATAGTTGGTTATGACCACCTTTAACGGTTTAAGTACAGCCATGACCCGTGGCGAGTATTTGTTGAGATCCTCCCGCAGGCAGTGCTCCAGCAGGGCGATATCGACGGTGCTGTTGAATTTGTTGACGCCGATACGCCCGCAGAAGTTGCGGATCGCCTGCGGCGAATAGCCGCGGCGACGCATACCTGAGATGGTAGGCATGCGAGGATCGTCCCAGCCGCTAACGAACCCTCCCTCCACCAACTGCAGTAGTTTGCGCTTGCTCATTATGGTATAGGTCAGGTTCAGACGGGCGAACTCGATTTGTTGTGAATGATGAACGTCCAGTCGGTCCAGAAACCAGTCGTACAACGGACGATGGTTCTCGAATTCCAGCGTACAAATCGAATGGGTGATTCCTTCGATAGAATCCTCCAGGCCATGAGCCCAGTCGTACATCGGATAGATGCACCACGCGTTACCAGTACGATGATGCGCGGCGTGTAAAATCCGGTACATAACCGGGTCGCGCATGTTCAGGTTATTGGAGGTCATGTCGATTTTCGCACGCAGTGTGCGCGAACCGTCTTCAAATTCACCGGCCCGCATACGCCGAAACAGGTCCAGGTTTTCTTCGACGCCGCGATCGCGATACGGACTGTCTTTACCGGGGGTGGTGAGCGTACCGCGGTACTGCCTGATTTCTTCGGCGGTCAGATCACACACATAAGCCTCGCCCGCCTTGACAAGCTGCTCGGCATATTCGTACATCTGCTCAAAATAGTCCGACGCATAGAACAAACGGTCTTCCCAGTCGAACCCCAGCCAGCGGACATCCTCTATGATCGATCTGACGTATTCATCTTCTTCCTTCATCGGATTGGTGTCATCGAAACGCAGATTGCACAAACCTCCCTCATTTTCGGCGGAAATGCCAAAATTGAGGCAAATGCTCTTGGCATGGCCGATGTGCAGATAACCGTTAGGCTCCGGCGGAAACCGGGTATGAACCCGTCCCTGCCATTTATTGGTCCTAAGGTCCTCAGCGACAATGGCTCGGATAAAGTCCACCGGGCCGGTTGAGTCGTTTGTATTCTTCATATACGCGTCACCTTTCATGTTTTTCCTGTGATGGCCCTACAATCTAGCAAATTGTGGCCGTCTCGCAAAGACAAAATTAACACTTTACATCAGCCGATTACAGTGTTATACTCTTAGAGGAGAGAATGTGTAGTAGATCGGACTATTGTGGAATGCGGCTGTGCAGCGGCCATCTTGGCCGTGCTTTTGGGCGTTTTGTGCCCATATTAAGCGAAAATGCCGCTTTAATTCGGTAATATCCGGTGTTTTTTAAGCATAGAGGCAGCAAATGGCGCAGGAAAAAAACTGGTTTCGCAGCGGATTGCAGGTGGTAGCGGTTGTTTATGGGGCGGCCTTGTTGGCTCTGGTCTGCAATCGGCTGATGATTTTGGCCGGCGAAACAGCGGCTTCGAGGACGACATGGGCGATTTTCCTGGTAATGGCTTTTGCCGGGGTTGCTTTGACGTGTGTTTTTATGCTGATTTTCCTCGGCACACTGGGTGCTCAGGGCGATTCGGCTGTGAGCGATCTGCGACGGATAATGTCCAGCCAGAAACACAGTGAGGCCATCCTAACAAATATTAATGAAAATCTGCTGTTAAGCGATTCGATCAAGTCTGTGGCCTTTCGCCAAAAGGATCGGATCGTGCTCCAGAATGCGATTCGCCAGGACATCCGCGGTGAACAGTGGGACTCGGCCGAGTTGTTGATCGCCGAACTGGAAAAACGATTCGGCTATCGACAGGAAGCTCAGCAGTTACGCCAGGAAATGCACAACTATCGCAGCGCTTCAGTGCAGGAGAAAATTAGCGATAGTATAAAAAACATCGATTCACTGTGGACAATACATCGTTACGATGAAGCGCAGAATGAGGTCGAGATTTTGACCACGCTCTATTCCGACGATCAGCGGGTGCGGGATCTCCAGGGGCAGACCGAGCGGCGGCGGGATCAGCACAAGAGAGAGTTGCTGGATCGTTGGGATAAGGCTGTCCAAAAAAATGATGTCGAACAGGGAGTGGAAATATTGAAACTGCTCGACAGTTATCTTACACCCTCGGAAGCCGCGGCACTGGAAGAGTCGGCCCGCGGGGTATTTCGAGCTAAACTGCACAATATGGGCCTGCAGTTCTCGATTTACGTCACCGAAAAAAAATGGCACCAGGCACTTAACATCGGGCAGGAAATTATAGCTGAGTATCCCAACAGCCGAATGGCCCAGGAAGTACGCGACAAACTCGAAATACTCTCAATGCGCGCCAAGTAAAGCTAAGGGAACCTCTAAATCGCAGGGTACAAAGTTAGCAAAACAGGTTCTACCTGCCCGCAATTCACTACTCTATCCCTAATCCCTGCAGTCAATGGCGAATTGTACCCATCACCATTGTCTATTTCTCTCCGGCGAGAACTTCGGCGATATTGAGAGCGTGGTCCTTGATACGGCGATAAGCATTCAGCATGTCGGTATAAAACAGGCTTTTTAGCGGAGTGGTGGTGCCGGTGCCGACGCGGCTCAGATGACTTGAACGGTATTTCTTCATCAGGAGGGTAATGTTCTCGCCATGGGTCTCGGCTTTGTTGAGAATATCCCCGTTTTCCAGACGAACCGCTTCGTAAATAAGGTCGATGTAGCTGGTCACCTGATCGTGCAAATCGGTCAGATCAGCCAATCCTTCTCCGGATATTGTCTGGTCATTATTTCGCATTTTAAGGTTCAGTTTGAGAATGTTGGTGATGTAGTCGCTTATGGATTCGTATTCGTCGGCCATGCGCAGTTGTCGGCGCCCCTGGTCCATGACGCTATGGGCGATATTACCAGACATGACTTTTCCCAGGAACTCGACAATTTCCTTCTGGATAATATCGAGAGCATTTTCATATTTGAAGATTTTTTCTTCGTTTTGTTTGTCCGGTTGTTGGCTGGTGATGAGAGCCCTGAGCAGGTCGAGCATTTCCCTGACCTGCTGGCCCATTTTGATGACTTCCCTTTGTGACTGTTGAATGCCGAGCGCGGGAGTGTCCAGCATGCGTATATTGAGATAGGTCAAACGCGGTGCTTCTTCAACCGGCTTGTCCGGGAAAAGCCAATAGAGCAGTTTGCTCAAAAAACCCATCAATGGCATGAAAATTATCGCATTAGTAATGTTAAAGCCGGTATGGGTAAGGGCAATGCACGATCCAATGTACGGAGCATCGGGGTTTAGACCGAAGTGTTTCCCTGCGAATCTTACCGTATCCTGCACAAACTCAATATAAGGAAAGAAAATCAGGGTAATCCACATTACGCCCAGAAGGTTGAAGATGGTGTGAGCGTAAGCCGCACGCTTGGCGTTTGTGGAAGCGCCTAAAGAAGCTAAAACAGCAGTAATGGTAGTACCAATGTTTTCGCCCAGCACCAGTGCCGCGGCGGTGGGAAAGTCGATTACTCCTGTAAAAGCCAAACCCATAGTAATACCGACGGTGGCCGACGATGATTGGACAATGGCGGTCACAAGAGTGCCTACCAGGCAACATCGCAGGACTCCCAGATAACTATCTGGAGAAAAACGCGCGAACCAGGCCTGAAACTCCGATACATCCTGAAGCGGAGCAAAACCGTTCTTCATCAACTCCAGGCCATAAAACACCATTCCCAATCCCATGAAGATTGAGGCGGTGTAACGTATCCGATCGCGTTTGGAAAACAGGAAACCAAACGCCGAGATACCCAGCAGCGGCAGACCATACTTGCTGACATTGAGAACCAGAATCCATGCGGTAATGGTGGTGCCGATGTTGGCGCCAAGGATAACGCCGATCGCCTGCATCAGGTTCATCAGCCCGGCGTTGACCATTCCCACCACCATAACCGTAGTTACAGAGCTGGACTGAATCAAACAGGTTATCATCGTTCCGATGCCACAGGCGATCAGGCGGTTATTGGTAACGGCATTTATAAGGCTGCGGAGCTTGTTGCCCGCCACGGCCTGCATGCCTTCGGACATATTCTTCATACCCAGAAGGAATATGCCCACTCCGCCTACTACGCAGAAGATCATGCTGGTAATAGTCTCGGTATCCATGGAACTTTCCGCGTTGAGGTACTTGGTTTTCAATACTATGGTTTGGCCCTTTGGGCTTAAGCAGAAATCTATGAATTTTTTCGCGGCTCCTGTCGTCTGGCCGTTGATGTAAAGATACAAAGGTCGTGTTATAAAATATTTGTGCAGGGCGATGGTCTGTTTTGAGGGTAACATCGCCGTTGCGTTGTCCATCGCCTTGACGGCGATAATCTTTACATTACCTTTATCTTTGGCGGTCAAGGCATAGCTCAAACCGGCATACCCGATCGCGGATTTGTTTGTTGAGACAAACTGGACAACGTTCTCATTTGTGGATTTTTCTATCGCGACATCTGGGTAGTCCCGCATTTGCAGAACCTGTTTCTTGAAAAATATGTGTGTGCCGGAAGTAATCGGCCGGCAGATTATTTTGATTTGATCAGCCGCACCGCCAACCTCATCCCAGCGGCGAATCCCGCCTGTGAATATCTCCGCTAACTTTTCCGTAGTCAGCTCATCCACAGGATTTTCCGGGTTGACTATCACGGCAATGCCGTCCCAGGCCACAATGAATTCCCTTGGCGTAACCCCTTTTTCGCCCGCCAGTTTTATTTCAGCGTCGCTCATTTTTAGCGAAGACGCACAAATGTCGGTGTCGCCGTTGAGCAACGCCTCAATTCCCACTTCCGAGCCGCCGTCGCTTACAGAGATTTCGATGTGTGGATGGGACTGAACAAATGACTCCACCCAGTTACCAACCAAACGTAGCATGGTGTCAGACCCTTTTACGGTGATATGTTCCGGCCGGTGGTCTGTTTCACCTGTTTTTGAGCACCCGGCCATCGTGCCCAACGCCGTGGCCAGCATCAGGATGGCGATCAATTTTGCTCGTCTCTGGGGTTTTAAATCTGTCATAATAATATAGCTAATAGGATTGGTAATTGGTATCTGTACTGACGGGCAAATCTTACCACCAAAGGCGTCTGGCAATCAAGTAAAAAAATATAGTGACCGTTTAGGCACTTACAAGTGGATTTGTACGCAAAATAGTCACAAAATATTTACCGGTTTAGGCACTTGGCGACTGTTTTCTCAGTTCGGACAGCCCACAAAACCGGCCACAAGGCAACAACCCATCAGGGTCTCATTCCGACCGCAAACACATCCTGTCTGCCTTGACATTCAGGTTCAGCGGCCCGATTGCACTTCACACACGCATCTTCGCAATCTGCCTCAGGGCACTGACCGCACGGTCAATATCATCCAGCGTCGTGAACGCTCCCGTACTAAAACGCGTAGTCCCGCCGCAATCGAATGTACCAAGCGACTCATGAGCGAAAGGCGCGCAATGCAAACCGGATCGGCAAAGCAAACCAAACCGCTTTTCCAGGATCGCGGCCAGTTCCATTGGTTCATACCCTTCCAGGGTAACGCTGAAAACACCTATTTGCTTATCGCGGTCATTAGGCCCATACACTTTAAGACCATCCACCTCGGATGTACCTTCCAGAAACACGCTGCACAATTGACGTTCGTGATCCCGAAGCGAATCTACACCGCGAGCGAGAACATATCGCACCCCTTCGTTTAGCCCTGCGATACCTACTACGTTATGAGAGCCGGCCTCGAACCGGTCGGGCATAAAATCTGGCTGCCTTGCTATCTCGCTCCTGCTGCCAGTACCACCCTCGATCAACGTCCTCAAGCGACTTTCAAAACCCGGACGAACATACAGCACACCCGTACCCAGCGGACCAAGCAAACCTTTATGACCCGGAAACGCCATCATATCTATCGCCATCGCTTCAACATCGATCGGCAGATGCCCCACCGTCTGGGCCGCATCTACCAGGTAAGCCACATCGAACTCACGCGCTATCTCGCCGACCGCCGCGATATCCTCAACCGTCCCGCACACATTACTGCCATGCACCAAAGCGATCAGCTTGGTGTTAGCCCGAACAGCTCGGCGAAACTCATCCGGATCCACCAGCCCCATTCCATCAGCCGCTATATACGTAACTTCGATTCCCATCTGTTCCTGCAACGCGCCAAGCGGACGCAAAACAGAATTATGTTCCATTCGCGTCGTAATCACATGATCGCCCGGCTCGGTAACCACACCTTTAATAGCAACCGCCAAACCTCCCGTACAATTAAGCATCATAAGAATATGGTTCGCATCACCCGCGTTGATAAGCTCCGCGACACCCTTGCGAGCCTGCTCGATAATCTCACCAGCCTCCTCCGCCTCCCGATACGCCCCACGACCAGCCGACGCGCCAACCACACGAGCATAGCGATCCATCGCCTCATGCACACAGTCCGGCTTAGGAAAACTCGTCGCCGCATTATCAAAATATATCCGTTCCAACAAAAAAAAATCTCCTTCTCTAATCTAATTTCTTACTCTGTCATTGCGAAGCCGCTTTGCAATTTTCAATTGTCCATTCTCCATTATCATTTTTTTCTGCGGTTTTGGGTTCTTACACGATAGAGTCGTTCGGTAAAGCCGCCCTCATTCTCAAAAGTCTCGGTCTGGCCTGATAGTTGCCGATCCAGCAGATAGCAGGTAACATTCAATAGCGACAGTACCCCATTGGCTGCCAGCGATGACGACGAAAGCGACTTACACGAACTGGCATCAACTGACATATTAATGTCCTTACCCGTCTGTTTTGATCCGTCTCTGTCCTCAATGAGCTTTCGTTCCTGCTCGATCCAGTTACGCACTTCAGCGAGAGTTTTGCACCGTAGAGCCTTAAACCGTTGCAAAATCGGATCATCCGGAGCTAATCTCGCAAGCCCGCGATGACGCAGGAAATTTTCATAATCCAGCCGCAATTCTTCAAGTGAAGCTCGAGCGACATTGGTCAATCTCAATTCGGTCTTCTTCGAAGTGCCGGAAGCTTGTGAACCCTCGGCAATATTCTGGACGCCGCTACGTGCCGCCTGGATCATCTGGTCTTTAGTCCGGCTGAACTGGTCGATATACTTATCGCAGAAACGAACCGTAATATCATAAATCAACTGGGCGAGTTGAAAACTCTTTAGTTTACGGTAGCCACCGTGCTCTGGGATCAGTTTGTCAGGTTCACTCATCATGCAATGGATATCCTTGACGCCTGCGTCAAAAGTTTGCTCAGGCAGCGATGCTGAGTGTTGAAAATT
>CAZICK010000123.1:0-8149 GCA_964537505.1 uncultured Pirellulales bacterium | reverse complement strand
TCGGTGGGTCCGGGGGGAGGGAAGGAAAGAGGAGGTGAAAGGTTGGGATTTTGTTGACAGTTTGGGCTAGCCGTGGTAGTTTTGGGTTATAGTTGAGATTGGCTGCGTTGGGATGGGAAGGAATCACGCAAAGACACAGAGACACGAAGAAGATTAATTTAGGAATAAGTAAACGCAAAAGAAGAAAATTAGCCACGGAGGTCATAGAGGAAGAAGAGGAATAATAGGGACAGATAAAGGAAAAAATGTACCGGACATTTAATTTACGCGAAATGCCAGGTTATGTGGGGCATAAAATGAATGGGTATGATTCCAATTTCAAAAGATTAGTTTATTTGGTGGTCCTATTTCTTGAACTGGTTTTGGCTGATCCGGGCTGGGCGGTGCAGAGACAGCTTGTCTATGAAAATATCGATGTAAGGATGACGCTTAACAGGGATACCTCCATTGACGTAGTGGAAACCCAACGAGTGCGACTCAATGGCGACTGGAACGGCCTCTATCGCTATTATTCGCTGTATGGATGTGACGATATTGAAATTCTGGATGTAAGCGAGAACGATACCACTTATCAAAGAGGCACTACCGGTAATAAAGGTGGCTACATTCTCGAAACCGAAAAAGGAAAGATCAATGTCAAGTGGCGTAGCCGCAACGTTAAGGACCCGCCCTATAGGAATACGGTAACCACTTTTAAAATCAGCTACCGCATTAACGGCGCCATTGGCCAGTATCGCAAGCGTGATGTACTCTACTGGAAACCCATAATGCAGGATCGCGAGTACCCTGTCAACGAGGCCTCTGTTATACTGATCTTGCCCGAAGCGATCGATACGGACCAGATGGAAGCCATCTTTTACTCCCAGGCCCCTCAGGCGAGATGGCAAATCGATCAGGAAGATAACCGACGGATTCATTTCGGTGCCCGGGCTATTGACCGGAAAGACAAATTCGAGATTAAAGTATCACTTCCTAAGGGTTTACTGGAAGCATACAGCAGTAGTACTAATACCTACAATTTTCATGTTAAACCGTGGGTTTTCCCGGCCGGTGTTGGGATAGTGATTTTTCTGCTGCTACTTATATGGTTGAGATTGGGTCGTGACCCGGTACCTGCCCCCCAGCTAGTACACAAGCTGGAAGTCCTCAACATTGCGCCTGGATTAGCAGGACTGCTGATAGACGAGAGTTTTGATGTTCAGGATATAACCGCGACGATTATGGACCTAGCCAGGCGCGGCTATCTCTACATCAAGGAAATCGAACATAGTGGATTCCTCAAATCTGGTTCCTATGAGTTTGAACTGGCCAAGATACCCAGTGAGGGCGAACTCGCCCCTTATGAGCAACTGCTGATTGAGAAACTATTTCTGGATCAATTAGTTGAAGGACGAAAAGTAAGCACGGACCAATTGAAGAATCGCTTCTATAAGCACATCCCTAAGATCAAAAAAAGGGCATGGCAACAGGTTCAGGCATTGGGTTGGTTCGAGAGACTGCCCCAAAAAGCCAAAAGGTCTTTCCTTATATTGGGTATGATAGTAATTTTGCCTGGACTGGCCCTGGCAGCCTTTGAGAATGTGGAGGTTCTCTTTTTTGCCCTTTGGGGTTCTCTGTTTGCTGGTGTGCCCGGCATTATGCTGGTCTCCAGTGTAAAGCGTCAGGGCTTCAAGGGATTGTTGAAAGGCCTGTTCTTTGTTCCTTTTGTAGTTATCGGCTTGGGTGTGTTAATCTGGGCATCGCTCAATAATTATAAGACTAGTGGCTGGATGTTTGATTTTGGTATTACTGGCGTGTTCTCGGGGTTGTTGATTTGTATGTCTGGCGCTGCTATGGCCTGTAAAAGCGAGTTGGGTGCTGCTATCAACCAGCGTCTGCGTGAGCTGCGCGACTCACTTAAACAGAGCGACACCCTGAATCTTAAATTCGAAGACCTACTACCTTGGGCTATCGCCTTCGGCGTTACTGGCGATTATTTTGGCCATATCACCGATGTCTCGCAGGCTCATGTTCCCTACTATCACCCCCATAATTATCATTCCTTTTCCCCAGGTTCGGGAGGCGGCTCGTCTTTTTCATCGTTTTCGGATGGTTTTTCCGCCATGACCAGCGCTATCGGCTCCAGCCTTTCTTCATCTCCCAGCAGTTCGGGCAGCGGAGGTGGATCCGGTGGTGGTGGCGGTGGAGGAGGAGGTGGCGGAGGCGGTGGTTGGTAGACTCAGGTTCCTCAGTCTGCTATTATATAACCTGAATTTTGCACGAGAATCAGACCAAAAAGTCCAATACGACTATTATTTGACAGATAACAAATTCTGCGTATATAAGCTAAGGCGTAATATTTAAAAACGGTAGTGTCGAGAATCTTTCGCAAGGGTTAAGATTTTAATATATCTCTACGCTTTGCTAAATGTTGAAGAATTTCCCGGTTTAAGTCGGGGGTGTGTTTTTGGTGAAGGATTCGATCCCCGCCTCCAATCGAGTTGAGGGCAGGCTTTTCGCGGGGGTGACACGCAAAAGTCCGCATGGGCTAAGAGCCTACCCTACCGGCCGAACAAGATAATCCGCGTGGGCTAAGAGCCGCACCCTACAAGGCTAAGAGTCCAGCCAAGAGAAGATGGCGGGGGTGGTTTCGGGTGGTCTGGGGTTCTAAAAATATTCTTGAACGCAGTGAGAAAACAGGTATAGTGGGGTATGATTGGGTTGAAAGAAGCTATGAAAGTTAAGAGGGATAAATGTAATGGAAACTAAAGAACTCGTGGCAAAGCCAAAAAAAAGGACCGGGACAAGGATACTCAAGCTGGCGTTGGCGATTATCGTTATTTTGATTGTGGTGGTGGTATTTGTGTTGCCTGCGTTGGTCTCAAGCGAAAGTGGGCGCAAGACGATATTAGCTAAAATCAATAATTCCATCACTGGCAAGGCAGATTTCTCCGGTCTTTCGATGAGTTGGCGGAAAGGTGTCAAGGTAACGGATCTCAGTTTTGAAGATAATGCGGGGCAAGTCATGGTCAAGGTAAATCAGATCGCTACTATGCCTTACTATACCTCCATCTTATTCGGTGATCTAGCCTTCGGCCAAACGGTAATAGATAAGCCGAGAATAGAAATAAATCTCAAAGACCTGCCGTCTCGAAAAGCTGAACATGCACAAAAAACCTTATTAGAAGATAAAAGATCACAACCAACCGTTCTACCAATAACGAAAATCGACCTTGTTGTCAACGATGGCAGCGTGAAAATTACCAGCCCGAAAGCTGAAACTGTTGAGTTTTCCAAGATAAACTCCAGGCTGGATATCAATCCGCTGGGCCAACAGACGAATTTCGATATGAATATGACCGTGGTCGGTGAAGATAAAGAGTCAGACATTATCGCAACGAGCCAGGTTACCCCAGGGGCAAAAACCGGGTGGTCTTCCGAAGGTATAAGCGGTAATCTGACTGTTGAGGTTAATGATTTGGATGTCGGTTCTTTAGAACCAATCCTTGCACTTGCCGGAATCGAGGTGCAGGCACAAGGCAGCGTTCGTTGCCAGGTAAAGAGTGAATTCGAAGACGGCCAAATCAAGAATCTGAAAGGCCAGATCAATGGTAAGGCTTTGAATATAACCAGCCCCGGATTAGAAGGCGACCGGTTTACGAGCGATATTCTGGAGATCGATATAGAACTGGCAAGCAAACCGGGATTGATAAATGTCGATAGCCTGCAAATTCGCAGCGATTGGGCCGATGCCAAGGTAAGTGGGGTTGTTCCTACAACGTTCAAGTCATTGGAGGAATTTCTCCAAGCCGATTCCGTTTATAATTTAGATGGCACACTCGAGTTCGACCCGGTGTTGGCCTTGTCGCAAATGCCTCATACGTTTGGCGTTAAAGAAGGTGTAGCGATAACTTCCGGACATTTGAGTAGTAATATTGAAACACGTGTCCAGGACGGCCGAAAGATAATTGTCGGGCAAGTCGCCCTTACCGGGCTGCAGGGGAAAATTGAGGATAAAACCGTTGCATTGTCAGAGCCGATAATGGCAGATGTGGAAATAACATCAGGCAAGTCCGGGATAAACTTTGATAAACTGGCCGTTTCTGCCGCATTTGTCAAAATCAGTTGTACAGGCACAAGCGAATTGCTGAAATATGACGCAGAAATTGATATGGCCGAGTTCCATGAGCAGTTGGGACAATTCATAAATATAGGCGAATACAAAGTAGCCGGTGCGTTTCTTAGCAAAGGCAGTATATCTATCGAGGAAAAGGAAATAGGCGTCGTTGGTACATCTGTTTTTAAGGATTTTCGTTTGAGTTCTGCCAAAGATGTAAGTGTATTTGAGCCGAAAGCTGATATAGCTCTTTCGGCAACTATCGATCGGAGCAAAAACGTCCTTAATGTTAACACGACAAGCGTCGAGGCGAGTTTCGGCCAAATCAATATAAAAGACGCAAGTATCCCGTTGGATAAAAAAGCCACGGAGCCTATGGAACTTAATGTGTCCGCGAATGTCGATTTGGCCAAGCTTGGGCCGTTTGCGGTGCTATTAGGCTCTCTTCCGGCAGATATGCGTTTGGAAGGAACGGTTGTATCCAACCTTTCGGTCAACGCCAAAGATGACAGCTATCATATAACAACAACCGATGCGACAGAAATCAAGGGTTTGAAGATCATCTCTCCAGGGAAAAAACCTTTTGAGGAAAGTCAGGTTTCGGTTACTTTTGATGCTGCGATTAATCCCGCCAGGAAAGCAATTGCGTTTAATCTTATCAGTCCTGAGATAAAGATTCGAGGGGACTTGCAGCAGATTGTCGATGAAAAGAAGACCAAGCTGGAGGGTTTGGCGGATTGCGAATATGACTGGGTAAAAATTAGCGGTCTGGCGAGCCAATTTTTACCAGAGGGTTTGAAACTGGAGGGGAATCGCAAGGATACCATAAAAGTTTCCAGTGAATATCAAACCGGGCAAACAGATAAGCTACTTGCCAAGCTTAACACAGAAAGTAAACTGGGATTCTCAAAGGCTGATTATATGGGGTTGAGTTTTGGCCCCACCGAGATAGATATTCAAGCTCGGAACGGCATTTTGGAAGTAGCCCCGTTTTCCACGACAGTCAATAATGGTCAATTAAACTTTGCCGGCGAGGTCGATCTGGAGCAGAAACCGCCAATGTTTAAGATAGCCAAGCCAATTCAGATAGTAAAGGATGTACAGATCAATAAGGACACTACGGAAAAGCTTTTGAAGTACGTGAACCCGATTTTCGCCAACGCAGTGAATGCCAGCGGTGTGGCGAATTTTGATTGTGAACGGCTTGCGATACCATTAGGCGATACGAGCGGAAACGAACTCGAAGTAATTGGCACAATATCGATAAATCAGATGCGTCTGCAAGCTTCGGATTTACTCGGACAAATTCTTACGGTAGCAGGGGCAAAACGGCAAGACCAAAATATGACCCTCCATCCAACAAGATTTATTTTGCAGAACGGCTTTCTTAGATATGACGATATGCAACTGGATGTAGATAATAAGCCTGTTAATTTCAAAGGCATTATTGGTGTGGTGGATAAGAGCCTGGATATGACCACAACTGTAACATATTCAAGAAACGGCAAGATAAGAAAGGTTGCACTGCCGCTTAGAGGCACTATCGACAAACCCGATCTCGATTTGGGGAAACTGCTTGAGGGACAAATAGAAGAACAGTTGAAAGAACAATTAGAGGACAAATTGAAGGACAAAACAGGTGAAAAGATAATTGAGGGCCTTATTGAAGAACTTTTCAAGTAAGGGAGAACTTGAAGATGAAGATGTCCGCTACAATGGGTTGACGAAGATCAAGACGCCCAACCTCGATGCTATGGCTGCCTCCGGGATGCGTTTCAATTGTTTCTACTCGCAGTAGAGTTGCTCTCCGTCGCGCGCTTGTATAATGACGATATAGGAAGGCGGCATTCGTGTTCCTGGTATTATTGAGTGGCCTGCGAAGATCAAGAAGTTATGACTAAACAGTTGATGATGTGCCTGGCAATGTTTCTGTCAATTTTCCAAACAACTTTTGCCCAAGATTTCTCGGTCTCTATGAAAGAGATCGAGTTATTGGAGGGTCAGAGTGTGACCTTGACGGCAAGTGCCGTCGGCGCACAGAAGGTCTATTGGATCATTAAAAGAGGAAACACGGAGACGGTTGTCGCCGTGGATAAATACTCTTACACCCTGGATGCCGGCCGGGTGGTGGCCGACACCAGCAGATACGGTTTTGTTCTGCAGTTCAAGGCCGTTTATGCCAATGAGGTTAAGATATGGGACATTCCCGTGACGATCAAGGAAGACATTCCCGAACCGGTATTTTACCTGAGAGCACCGGCGTCATGGAATGGCCGGGAGACGATTGAAGTAGAGCCTGAAATCAGCAATCTCGAAGCGATGCAAGCCAAAGGGGCCGGGGAATTGCAATACCACTGGACTGTGTCCGGCGGCGACGTGATCAAGAAAATAGAGCCTGACAAGCTGATTCTCAAGCGGTCTCAATACAGTGGCATGATTACTGTCAAGCTGGTGCTCAATAATGGCGGCGCCGATTTTGCCGCCAAGACCACAATCATGGTGACCGATCCCAAAAAAGACGCGTGGGTCGAGCGCGTTGCGGCCAGGATTCTTTTTGAGCCGACGATTGAGTCGCTCAAGCAGTATGAGACTCCCGAATGGTACAAGGACGCTAAGTTGGGTATCTATATGCACTGGGGTCCACAGAGCATCCCAGGGGTTGACGCCACCTGGTACGCACGTCGCATGTATCAACCGAGCACGAATGGCTACAAGTATCACGTTGCCACCTACGGACATCCATCCAAGTTCGGCTACAAAGACATCTGCAAACTTTTTACGGCGCCAAAGTTCAATCAGGCCCAGGCGGATCGACTGGTTGAACTCTATAAGAAGGTTGGCGCCCGATACGTGGTTCCGGTGGCGGTTCACCACGACAACTTCGATATGTGGGATTCGAAATATCAGCCCCGCTGGAATTCCGTAGTCACGTCCGGCAAGGATGTTGTTGGGATGTGGAAGAAGGCTGCCGACAAACACGGGCTGCACCTTGGCGTCGCCTCGCATAACGCAAGATCCTACCGGTGGTTTCAGCCATCGCATGGCGCCGACAGTTCCGGGCCGATGGCTGGGGTTCCCTATGATGGTCAGAACCCGGAATATGCGGATCTCTACGGTGTAAAATGGAATGACTCCAGCTTCTGGTACGAGCAATTGAGCGACGTTGGGCCCGCGGAATTCGAGAAGAATTTTGAGGACCGGATGAAGGATCTGATCGACAAGTACCATCCCGATCTTTACTACACCGATGGCGGTATTCCTTTCCATCAGGTTGGGTTGAATATCCTCGCGCATTTGTACAATGAGAGCCAGGAATGGAATGATGGCAAATTGCAGGCCGTCGCCACAATCAAGCTGGACTGGACGCCGAATATCGCCATTAATAATTATGAGTACGGTATTCCCTCGACCGTTCAGCACTATCCCTGGCAGACGGACAAGACCATGGGCGTCGATTGGTACTGGGAGCGTGATGCCACATCGAGATACAAGTCGGCAGATTGGGCCATTCGTACGCTGCTCGATGCCGTCAGCCGGAACGGCAATCTGCTCCTGAATGTGCCTCTGACAGGCGATGGCGAACTCGAGCCCGAGACCGTGGCTATGCTGACCAAGATGGGGCAGTGCCTGGAGATCATAGGTGAGGCTGTTTTTTCTACGCGAGGCTGGGTTGTTGCCGATGACGGCCCTGGGGATATCCGCTTCACCCGCAATAAGGCCAACACAATCCTCTACGTTACGATTCTTGGGTGGCCTGGGCCGGTGGTCAGGATCAAAACCCTCAATAAGTACAGCTTTGATTTGAAGAACCTGAAGAGCATATCGCTGGTCGGAACATTGGACAAACTGATCTATAGACAGAACGCCGAGGCGTTAGAGATCACTCTACCGGCCAAGGCCCCGTATGCAGGTTCTGCCTACTCGATCAAAATGACCTTCTCAGGGATTATTCCCAAGCTTAACCTGAATATTTCATAGATTTTCGTATTTTTTGATGGACAAATAGTCTAACTGTTTGTAGTATAAGTAGTTATACTAGAAGCCATACTCCAA
>CAZICK010000122.1:0-8278 GCA_964537505.1 uncultured Pirellulales bacterium | reverse complement strand
ATAGGATACAGCAGTTCTTAGCCTCGTGTTCTGTACAGATTCTTATGAGGAACCCGTTTTTAACCCCGTCCACTGCATCCAGGCCAACGTCCCCGTCGAAAACATCCTCGCCGCCTTCGACGAAATCAATAACCTTTAATCCGGATATTTTACAAGTTTTCTCACCGCTACGGCTGTGGGATTTTTTTTTGGGAGGAGGTTTTGTTGATGAGGCTGATAAGCTGATTATGCACTTTGAGGGGGTCTTTGACGTACTGCCAGATCGCTTCGATGCCGCCAGTGCCCGCGGTGGTGAAAACGACGTGGCCCAGTCCCAATATTCTTTGCGGTACGGTCAGGACCAAAAAGGTGTTCTGAATGCGTTCCAGCGAGCACTGGAAAATATCTATGGTGAACACGCCGCGGACCCGGATGACGCGTTTGTCGGTTAAGACGTAACTGCGACTGCTCCACTGCAGCAAGGCGAAACCGACCCGGACCAGGACCAAGACGCCGCAGCCCAGGATAATATATCCGCCCCAGCGTCCCCAATCCATCCACAGACCCAGCGTAATCGCCGCCGCCGATGCCGCCGCGGCTATTACGATTGTGCGAAAGCTCAAAAACGCGATTATCCACAGCGACGGTTTGATAGCAACCAGGGGCTTTTCGTTTTCGCTGAGAAGATCGCCCGGCAGCAGCCGGTCAACCTCGATATTGACCTGTCGATCTGATTCGGTCTTCGCCATGATGGCTCATTATAACAAAAAGGGCTGCCATAAGCAATGACAGTTAATCCAATAAAAGGTATTTCGGTAAAGTGCCGCTTGCGTCGGCGGCGTTTTTTTGGCACAATGGCCGCATGAGAGTAATCGTTACCGGGACAGTAGGGCTGGACAAAGGCCCTTATCTGAACAAAGTTCAGGAATTGGCCGGTCAGACAGGCCGGGAGATAGTCGTCTGTCATGTCGGTCGGCGTATGTACGCCGAGTCGCCGGACGTGGCGGCCGGGCGGATTCTGGATTTGCCACTGGCCCGGCTGCATCAACTGCGGCGCAGCGTTTTTAAGGATATTCTGGCCCTGGCCGGGGGGTGCGAAAACCTGATCGTCAATACGCACGCCACTTTCCGCTGGAAGCATGGTTTGTTCCCGGCGTTCGACTTCGATCAGTTGGCCCGGTTCGATGCCGAAATGTACGTCTGTCTGATCGATAACGTCGATTCGCTGCACGGGCGCCTGATAAAAGAGCACCAGGTCGATCATTCGCTTAAGGATCTGCTCGTTTGGCGTGAAGAGGAGACGCTGGCTACGGAAATAATGATGTTAGGTTGTGGCTTGAATCGGCCCGATCCGCCGGCAAAATTTTATGTGCTGGCCATCGGTAAGGACAATTCCACCGCTCCAACGCTGTATCGGTTGATGATGCGGCCGGATATGCCCAAGGCGTATCTGAGCTTTCCTATGACGCACGTAGTTGAAGAACCGGCGATTCTGGACGAGATCGAGCAGTTTCGCCAGGCTGCCGGGGAGCGTTTTATTGTCTTCGATCCGGCCGATCTGGAAGAACATCAGTTGTATCTCAGCGCTGTATCGGCCTCGCAACGAGGACGAAAAGTAATGGAAGTAAGCGTATTGGGTGAGAATCTGCAGTTTGACGTGGCTGAAGTATTGCAGGTGGCCGGCGATATTCACGCACAGATTTACGCACGAGATTTCCTGCTGATCGATCAGGCCGATATGATCATCAGCTATATACCCCAACTGCCCGGCGGAAAACCGAGCCTTTCCAGCGGAGTGGAACGAGAACTGCAGCACGCACACGAAGCGACAAAGGAAGTATTTGTCATTTGGCGGCCCAGTGTTGGACCTTCGCTGTTTATAACGGAAACCGCTACAAAGGTATTCAAAAGCACCGCTGAAGCGATGCGATATTTCGAACAGACCGGCTATTTTTCGCGGGATGGTAAGAGTTTTCCCGTCCGGTAAGGAGAAAAACATATTATGCTTTATCGAAACATTGGAAGTTATCAGGTTGATGCTTCGGTGATCGCCCTGGGCGCCTGGGCTATCGGAGGCTGGATGTGGGGCGGCGCCGATGACGATGAATCCATAAAAACCATCCATGGGGCCCTGGACCACGGGATAAATTTCATAGACACAGCGCCGATATACGGCTTCGGACGGTCGGAACAAATCGTCGGCAAGGCGATCCGCGGCAGACGGGACAAGGTGATCCTGGCCACTAAGTGCGGCCTGGTGTGGGACAAACAAAAAGGTGAATTTTACTTTCACGCCGATGACAAGGGTCGCACCAATGGCCCATCGAAACTGAAGGTTTATAGATGCCTGACACCGGATTCGATAATCGAAGAACTCGAACGGAGCCTGACCTATCTGGAGACCGATTATATCGACCTATATCAGACTCACAGGCAGGAATCGACCACGCCACTTGAGGACACCATCGCGGCCCTGATTAAACTGAAGGAACAGGGCAAAATACGCGCCATCGGCGTTTCCAACGCCAACCTGCAGAAACTCAAGGCGTATGGCCCGATAGAATCAACTCAGGAACAATACAGTATGCTCGACCGTGATATCGAGCAAAACGGCATCCTCCAGCACTGCCGCGAAAACAACATCGCAATGCTCGCCTACTCGCCGTTGGCCAATGGTTTGCTGACCGGAAAGATTTCGCCCGAGCGTAAATTCAATCCCGGCGACCTGCGCCGTGACAGAAATCGATTCACCGTGGAAAACCGAAAGCTGGCGTTGGCCATGCTCGAACAGTTCCGCCCCATTGCCGAGCAGCACAATGCAACCCTAGCCCAGCTTGTAATCGCATGGACATTCGCCCAGCCCGGTATTACACATGTACTATGCGGAGCGAGAACGCCGCAACAAGCCATAGAAAACGCCCAGGCGGGTCGATTGGTCCTTTCTTCAGAAGAGATCGAGACGCTGGACGAGATTGTCCAGGAATATGCCCTTCAATAACGCCACATTACAGTCAGGATGAGCAAATGGTATCGGCGTCTTGCGGACTGTCCAAAAGCTGTCCGAGTTCCTGCCGACAGGAGATGGCTGGCGGACAACACACAACCGGCACAGTGATTCTCCCAACGTCCTGGCGATGTCTAAAATGATTGCCAGACTCGTACGAGTAAAATTGTGCGCGAAATAGTCACAAAATACTTACATAAGTACACATTCTCACACAAACCTATCATTTGGTTCCGGCCATTGCCAATTTCCAGGCTCAGGACCATGTCTGGTTAGGTTTTGTGATGACGGCTTTTCCAACGAGCACGGCGCTTTTTACTGCCAACTTTACGACGGCGTCTGGGCTTTGACATGTAGTTCTCCAAAGTCATATTTTCAATATCTGTTGTACATTATGTACATTCTCTATTTACCAGCGGCGATTATACCGTATATGTGTTCACCGGGCAAGTACGTAATCACTAAAATATAACTGCTTGTCAGTAAACAAGTTACATGCTTACGGGCATCTGGCGGTCGTTATGCCCCCCATGACATCGAGGCAGTTTCTTCTTGCAAACACCACAGGGTATCTTATACTGTGATATTGGTTTTCGACAGTCGGCCGAATATTTTCCGGTAGTCTGTACTAATGTCCTGTGAAGCTTAAATTTTCGTTAGGAGTGTTTATGTTATCTGTAAATACGTGCTCTGGAAATGTCCCGGTATTGACGGTAAAAGCTGATTGTCTGCCTGAAGCATGGGAAAAAGCCGTCCTGGCCGTCTGGAATCAGGGCGTTGAGGTCAGGACTGAGTACGACAAGCCCAGCGATCCGCCCAGCAGAGATGCTACCGTCGTGATCACCGTAGCCGACCCTTTCGCCCAGCCGAGGATTCACAAGAATTTCCCCGGCGGCCCAGCCGAGCTTGAAGCATATCGCCAGGAAGTATGCGACGGCATTCACGACCACTGGATCGACCCGGCTGGGGGCAAATGGACCTACACTTATCACGAAAGGCTTTTCGCTTACTGCCCTGTCGATGATTTAAGCAGCGCCGCCCCGGCCAAACCTTTCGTTCCGTTCGATCAGATCGATTACGTTGTTCGCAAATGCAGTGAGACGTTTCATACCCGCCGGGCCCAGGCCACCACCTGGATGCCCACCGCTGATCCGGTAACCAACGATCCACCCTGTCTGCAAAGGCTTTGGTTCCGTATTATCGAGGACGAGCGGGCCAGGCCTGTCCTGAACATGAACTCCCACTGGCGCAGTCGTGATCTCTACAAGGCATGGTTCATGAACGCTTATGCCCTGACCGACCTGCAACGGATCATCGCCGGGCGGATCAGCAGGAACATCGGCCGGGAGGTTCTCATCGGACGATATGTGGACATTACCGATTCCCTGCACATCTACGGCCGTTATTTTGACGATATACAACTCGAGATCGAAAAGATGTCTCAGGGCAACTGGAGTTCGCGAGCCTGGTCCACCGACTACCCTGCCTTTGCGGCGATGACTGAAGAAGCCAGACAAAAACTCGCCCATGACCCAGACTGCTTCGCCAAGGGAAACCAATAGACGGTCAAAGCATAGATGAGAGACGAACTTCAGCCCGGCGAAGACAACTATTTTTGTGTACGAGTTTGGTCAATTCGCGGCTAAAACTTCGCTAAGCCTGGTCACATCATCAATAACAATCCGCGGCCCCCCGCCCGCTACGGTCACAACGTCCGTATGAATCCGATCAGCCCGTTGCACCTGAACACTCTGCCAGCCTAATTGATTGGGAGCAATAAAATCCTTACCGGGGTTGTCTGCAATATATACGCATTCTTTCCCGCTACAGTTCAGCGCCTCGCTCATCATCTCGAACGCCTTTGGCGACGGTTTCCAGAACTCCCGGCCCAACTCTTCCGTGTAGATGATATGGTCGAATATCCCATCCAGTTGCAGAGTTTCGACTTTAAGTTTTTGAGCCGGTAGAAACCCGTCGGTGATCAGGCCCAGTTTATATTTTATGTGCAACTGTTCCAGCATCCCCCGCACAGCCGGTTCCAGTTGCAAACTCGGCCGATGGCAACGATACAATCCAACCAACTCGGCTATAACCTGTGGATCGTCACTTTCGCCCAGTTGTTCCAGTACCGTATTGAAAACCCGATCTCGCGGCCCATTTTCGAATGTTTGCCATAGCAGATCGAAAACCCGCTCGGCATCGCAATCGGACCCTGCCAGCCGTTGGGCCGCCACCCGAAAGCCGCTACGTACATACTGCACTTCCGGATACAGTGTGTCATCCAGATCAAAAACTATCGCTCTTACTGTTCCTGACAGTTTTTTCACTCGCCACTCGCCCATGACAGCTAATCATCGACCACCGGACAAGCCGATGGATTACTGTTGATTAAAGTATTCCTTTAGTGCTGGGTATGTCTTTGATGCGGTCATCTATCCGAACCGCTTCGGCCAGTGCCCGGCCGATCGCTTTGAAAATGGCCTCGGCAATATGATGATTATTATTGCCGTAGGGTACATTTATATGCAGATTCATCAGGGCGTTATTCGATAGTGCCCGCATAAACTCACGCACCAGTTCGACATCGAAATTTCCTACTCTACCGGAGCAATACCGAACGTTATAGACGCACGAAGCTCGGCCGCAAAGATCGATGGCCACCTGGGCCAGGCTATCTTCCATCGGCACCATCGCTGAACCGAACCGTACGATGCCTTTCTTGTCGCCCAGGGCCTTTTCGATAGCCTGCCCCAGGCAAATAGCGACATCTTCGACCGTATGATGGGAATCTACATGAAGGTCGCCGTGTGCCTTTATCGTCAGATCTAAAAGTCCATGCCTGGCTACGTGGCACAACATGTGATCGAAAAAACCCGCTCCGGTTTCGATCTCATATTGACCGCTGCCGTCGAGATTCAAATCCAGCTCGATTTGCGTTTCTTTGGTCATACGTTCAATTTTAGCGGTTCGCTTTGCCATGATCGGTTTCTCCTATGACAGGATTTCATGCAACGCCTCCAGTAAGGCATCGTTTTGTTCGCTACTGCCCACGGTAATTCGCAGTTTGTCGGTCAGGCCTTCTTTTTTGAAATACCGCACATAAATATTGTGCTCGATGAGTTTCTCGTATATCCGCTCAGCAGCCATCGTACCGGTCCCTACCAGCAGGAAATTACTTTGGCTTGGGCCTGGCTCAAACCCGAGCTTTCGCAGATCGCTTATCAATCGCTGCCGCTGGTCGATGATTTTTCTGACGTTTTGCCGAAAGTATTCCTGGTCCTCCAGGGCCGCCACCGCCGCCACCTGGGTAGCGACGTTGACGTTATAGGAATCTTTAACCTTAATCATTGCTTCGACGATTCGCCGCGAGGCCATCGCATACCCGAACCGCATCCCCGCAAGCGAATAGCCTTTGCTCATGCTGCGCAGGATAACAATGTTGTCGAATTCCTTAAGCAGTCGCAGGCAGTTGTCTTTCGCAAAATCGACGTACGCCTCATCGATAGCCAAAACACCGTCAATATCGCCTGCCAGTTTTGCCACATCATCCACCCCCACTAACGTACCCGTGGGAGCGTTCGGATTACACAAAATAGTAAGAGCCGCCCCGGTATCGCGCAGCTTTTCGGGAATCCCAAAATCATCTCCGAACGGCGCCTCTACTACCGGGCAGTTCTGGATATCCGCCAGTATCGGATAAAGCGAATACGTCGGCGTCGGATACGCCAGCGCCCTGTCGCGATCGCAGCAGCATCGCACTAACATAGTCAGCAGTTCGTCAGCCCCGTTACCGCAAACCACCTTTTCAGCCGCCACACCATGCACTTTCGCCGCCACCTCGCGGAACTTATCCCAGTACACACGCGGATACCGACGCAGTGCCCGGCCGTCGAGATTGGCAATAGCCTGAAAAACCTTTGGCGAAGGCGGATAAGGGTTTTCATTGCTATTGAGCTTTATCGCCTCGGCATCCCCCGGCTGGAATCCCGGCGTATAACCTTCCATCCGTTCTATATTGTCACAAAAACGAAAACCAGAACTAAAACTCACGATCTTTCACCTTTTTTATGGATACGGCCACACCCTGCCGGGCCACATGTTCCAAACGTCAAACAAACACACCACCCAGCACATTGAAATCCGCATTTTCTTGATTTTACCATATCACCGCCACCTACGCACCTGTTTTTTTTACCCCAAATTCCCACAAACCAACCTAACCCACCCACCCACAATCGTCACCGGGCTTGGATGGAAATGTACTTTTGGTTATAATTCGGCCAACAATCAACCAAGCCCCGACCGCGAGGGAGGGGAAAACTAACCAAGCCCTGACCGTGAGGGAGGGGAAAATTTCCAGCGATATATTTTATTGACAAGTTCCGGCCCCAGCCACGCCCACCATCTTCCCCGTCATTGCGAGCACCTCATCTGATTCTCAGAAGGTATGCAAAAAAAACTAAATTCTAGTAATATTCAAGGTAACATGTTTCTATCAAAGCACTTATAGGCAACATTATATCGAAACGGTTTTTTTAGTTTCTTAGGAGGAGCGCAGCGACGCGGCAATCTCTCCTATATTTAGCCCCCGAATTCTATTCGCCGGGTTTCTTCTCCAACATTGCAAAACGCCCACCATTTGACTGATTTAACCTATTCGAACAAATTCTTGAATATCCACTTGCATTTGGTATTGCCAGCCGGTATATTGGATGTCGGTTGAGCCTGCCCGGTTTGGGCGGCAAAATAGTTTATTGTAGAGCTCCCTCCGGTGGCCCGTTACATAGAGGAAGTAATGTTCGAGAATACCTTTAAGAACATCGATGATGTGCTCTGGAAAGAGGCCGGGCTATGAGAGAAGTATTTTTGTCGGATCGGACCAAGCGAAAAGATCGGTCGGATCAGTCTGACTGGTCCGATCCCAAAGGAGGTTCGTGATGAGCAGGCTTCGGGCCAGTGGCGGATATCGGCACTTGCGATCGTTTCAGGCCGCGACAATCATTTATGATGCGACGGTATGGTTCTGCCAGCGATTTCTTGATCCGCGGAGCCGGACCGTCGATCAGATGGTACAAGCGGCACGATCGGGCCGACAGAATATTGCCGAAGGAACCCGCGCTGCGGCGACCTCTTCGCAAACCGAACTAAGGCTGGTCAATGTCGCGCGGGCGAGTCTGGAAGAGTTGCTGCTGGATTACGAAGACTTTCTGCGGCATCGACGGCTGCAACAATGGGACCCAGACAGCGGCGAGGCGTTGGCGGTGCGGGATGTGGCCAGGAAGATTAAAGAAGATC
>CAZICK010000121.1:0-8312 GCA_964537505.1 uncultured Pirellulales bacterium | reverse complement strand
ACAATGCGGCGACCGGCGAGGGGGATAACAATGGCAGTACGGGAGCCTATACGCTCAGCTTGACATCGATGATCAACGAAAGTGCATTGACTGATGCATGGAATCAGGCAAGAGATGGTTGGCTTTCGTCTTTCTTTAATTTGCCTAGTGGACCTCTTGCGTCTCGTGGACTAGTGTTTTCAACCGCTGATGGCGTTGTGACTTCTGCTATCGCTGGTGTTTTAGAGCAACTTTCTGGTTCGATTGATGCATCTGCAGAGGTAACATTTTCTATCGAAGTAGAAGGTGAGATTTCTGCTGGGCTTCCTGGTTTCTCATTACAGTTGGCAGGGATAGCAACGGGTTATAGTATTAGTTATGACTTTGGCGAGAGAGAGTGGATACTATCCCGTGATTTCTCCGTGAGCATCGGTTCGATCGATGTCGTCTTCGAACAATACGTCGGCTTTGACTCAATCACATCCATCCCTACCCACGTTACTTTCGGCCTTTCTGTCGCCGGGGCTTTTTCTGATTCACTTGCACTCGAAATCGGGGAACTGTTTACATTGTCTATTGAAGCAGGAAGGTCTAATCGTCTGACATTTGCGGCTGAAACTGAACTGTCAACCACAGATTTTGTAAACAATTATGTCTATCAGGGAAACGGCGACGCTTTTGTTACCACCTCTGAATTCATTCGGTCCCTTGCGGATGTATTTGTTCCATATTATGGCGATTCATGGTGGGAGAATGCTGCTCGAGCCGTTCTGCCTGTCGATCTTCTCATCGATGTCGCGATGACAGACACAGTTGTTGGCATTCTTGCACATGCACCGATGGTTCAGTTGACGGTAACTGCAGGAACGGAACTGCACGCAGGCATATCTCTTGGTCTAGGGGGAAGCATCCCCATTATGGTTCCCCCCGTTATACAAGCTGGTGCATCAATATCAGCAGGTGTTAGTGTCGCTGCGGGATTTGAGACTGATCCACTATGGTCAAGGACTGTTGTAGATTGGAGACCGGTAGATCCCATGCAGAACTAGTCAGAAGCACATTATGATTATGGAGGTGCTATCGTTATGATCTATAGCCGAAAAACCAAGAGGGCAGTTTTGCAAATCGAGCATCTTGAAGTGCGATGTCTCCTATCCGCGCCAGTTGTGGATATTCTTACAGCGGTCCCTCCGTCTCCTCTGACAATCGGGCAGATTGTTCTGTTGACGGCGACGGCGTCTGATCCGGATACCGGGGATTTCGTGTCAAAAGTGGGATTTTACGAGGACCTGAACAGCGACGGGAAGGCAGGAGACAATGAACTTCTGGGAATGGACAGTGATGGTTCGGACGGATGGTCTTGTTTTTGGGACACCAAGTTGCATGGGGCGGGACTGGTGACGCTGCTAGCCGTGGCAAAAGATACGACAAATGCCCAGAGCTCTCCCTATTCGTTATCGCTGACACTGAATTCCCAGCCAGTAAATCATGCTCCAACGGTGAACGCGTTCACAGCCGACAACATGACGCCCACTGTTGGCCAGATTGTTCTGTTGACGGCGACGGCGTCTGATCCGGATACCGGGGATTTCGTGTCAAAAGTGGGATTTTACGAGGACCTGAACAGCGACGGGAAGGCAGGAGACAATGAACTTCTGGGAATGGACAGTGATGGTTCGGACGGATGGTCTTGTTTTTGGGACACCAAGTTGCATGGGGCGGGACTGGTGACGCTGCTAGCCGTGGCAAAAGATACGACAAATGCCCAGAGCTCTCCCTATTCGTTATCGCTGACACTGAATTCCCAGCCAGTAAATCATGCTCCAACGGTGAACGCGTTCACAGCCGACAACATGACGCCCACTGTTGGCCAGATGGTTCTGCTGACGGCGACGGCGTCTGATCCAGACGTCGGGGATTGGGTGGGCAAGGTAGGGTTCTACGAGGATCTGAACGTAGACGGGCAGGCGGGAGACAATGAGTTTCTGGGGGTGGACAGCGAGGGTTCGGACGGCTGGATACATTCTTGGGATACCAAGTTGTATGCTCCTGGGTCCGTGACACTGTTAGTAGTGGCGAAGGACAGCAGCGGTACTATGGGTAATCCAAGGACGTTATATGTAAACTTGAATAACCCGCCTACGATTGTTTCAGCAGATGTCACTCCTGATCCAGTGGTAAAAGGAAATGCCTTGACAATAACTGGGATTAATGTCAACGATAGTGATGGTTTTATAGTCAAAGCTGAGTTTTATAGAGATGCCAATAATAATGGTGTGCTTGATACCAACACAGATACTCTGCTGGGATCTGATACCAATGGTTTAGATGGTTGGACATGGACTGGTTCTTCAGACAACTTTGATATTGGAACAAATCATTATTTTGTCAGAGCACAAGATAATTATGATGCATGGAGCAATGTTGTTACCACAACAGGAGAAGTACAGAACTTCAGTGTGATAGTGGGACTTCCGAATAGCAAAACCGTTAAATACGTTGACATTGACGGTTCAGAAATTTACGTAAGGTTGAATTCCGGAACAGCGAATCTTTGTTTTGATGGTGCTTCTCTGACTACCTTTACAAAAGGAAGCACAATTACGGTCCTTGGAAATACAAATTTAGCTAACATAAGTTTGCAGAACACAACTAGCAAAAGCAGTTTATCCTTTAATGTCAAAGGCGGAGATGGTCAAACTACTTTGGGGGGACTAAAAGGCGCGATATTAGGCCAGCTAAAAGGTAAGCACCTCGACATAACGGGCGATATTGAATTGTCCGGCAGCCTTGGCATGGTATTGATTGATGATGTTGCAGAAGAGGTGAATATAACTATTGGTACTAGTTCATGGGATAAAGGAATGACTTTCTCAGTGGATCAGATTGGCAAAGATGTTGATATTGCCATTGGTGGTAGTATTAAGTCCTTTTTGGCCATCGGGGATATTCAAGGAAATATTTCTGCTGAGGGTTTTATCGATAAAATTGCTTCAAAAACCGGCAATATCACCGGGGCAATTCGTTCTGGTCAAGAAATTGGCACAGTCCAGGCATTAAGTTTAGATGAAGCTATGATAAGTTCTGTCAATAATATCAAGAAGGTTACTGTGAAAGGTGATATTATCGATAGCTGGATTCTTGCTGGATACGATATTGGGTGTGACTGTGCTTTTGGCTTACAAGAAACTGGTGGAGGAGATGTGTTGAGCAGTGGCGATGTTACGTCGGTAACAGTAAAAGGAACTTTTTCTCGAAGTTACATAGTTGCTGGCACACTGCCTGATACATCTTTAACAAGTTATTTGCCGAATGTTGGCCAGATGGCGAGTACAGGATATATTGGAAAAGTTAAATTCGGAAATATTAACTATGACGATGCCGATGATTATTTTGGTCTCTTTGCCGCCACAGAAATCAAGCCATTTAAGATTGGCAAGTCTTTGGCTGTTTCGCAGGGGATGTTTGTCATAGAGTAAGAACTATATAAAAGTGGTTCAACTTCCATAAAGTTGGTGCTTTTGAACTATTTTCTACCAACTTTATTGGATGAGAGCCACTAAAGCTAGCTATCGAACTCGAAAGATCGGCGGGCGATTTGGTGGGGCGGCTGGCGGCGGGCAACGTTGAACAGCAGGCCCAGGGCCAGGAAGTTGGAAAGCAGACTGCTGCCGCCGTAACTGACAAACGGCAGTGTTAGCCCGGTTATCGGCATCAGACCTATGGTCATGCCGACGTTTATGAACGTCTGGACTGCTATCGATAAGGCAATACCATAGGCAAGTGAATATTCGGTTCTCATCCATATAACAATCAATTATATACAAAAGACCGCTTGGGCTTTTTTGCCCCTGATAGCTTCGTCGCCTCGGCATCGGCCCTCGCAAGAATGCCCGAAGGGCTATGGGGCCGATGATGAAGGCGTAAGAAGTGAAAGGGGCAAAACCCCCGATAGTTTCAGAGCCGAGGATGAGGTCCGAATCAGCCAACCCTCGCCCAAGGGCACTCCTGCCGCCAGCGCCGCTCTGCCAACCGGCTCTTCTGACCTCTAACTTCTAACTTCTAACTTCTAACTTCTGACTTCTACCTGCACTGCCCAAGGTGAGACTGGACAAACAACCGCTTATAGCGATAATGTACCCATACTGAATGAAAATGCCAGGTAGTGAAAGTTGTATTTACATAAATCACAAGACCCTGCGATTGGCCCTGCCAGGCATAATGATACCCATTGGGTATATATGAAAGTCAGAATAGAACTTTTCATATCATCCCAATGGGTACAAAAGGCAATAACCATACGATTCCATCCATAACTAACGGTCGGTAAACGGGTTGGAACACCTGTGTAAACCCATCGAAAATCCAAAAATGCTTGACACGCGTTAAAAAAAGTGATAGAATGTTGCTGTAGTAGTGTCAATAGCATTGGAGATCAGCAATTCAGCAGGACGGAATGCGAGCCTCTATTTTGGTCGCGGAGTCCCGGTGTTTATACCTTTTGCGGAGTCGATAGGGGTTATTTGATAATCCCGTGGAGGTGGCTATGAAACGGATAAAAACAATTGGCAAAATTTTTGTTCTACTGGCGGTGCTGTTGGTTAGCGTTAACAGTTTGTGGGCCGGGTTTACCACAGCTCACCATGCAGAATTGGCGGTCAGCGGCTGGCTCAAGGCTGACAGTACGCCACTGGAGACAACCCTGGGCAGCCAAGTGGCGCAGGTCGATACCTACACGGATGACGATGGCCAACCGATTTATCACATCGTCTATCTGGAGCCAAGCGGTTTCGTGATTGTCTCAGCGGACGATAAAGTAGAACCGATCATCGGTTTCGTCAAAAAAGGTACTTATGATCCCTCACCCCATAATCCGTTGAGAGCGTTAGTGAGCCTGGACCTCAAGGACCGGGTCGCATCGGTTCGGGACATCCAACAACCGATGCTCACAGCCATGACCGAACAAGCTTCGGCGGCACAGAACAAATGGAACCAATTGATCCAGTCCGCTGGCAATGGCGATTCAGGCGACGATGGCGACTCAGGCGGCGATGTTGGCACGACGGGCATTGGCTCAGTTGACGATGTCCGTATCGCTCCGCTGGTGCAGAGCGAATGGAACCAGCGCACCGCATGTGGTAGCTTTTGGTGCTATGCTTATTACACACCCAATCACTGGTACTGCGGGTGTACGGCGACGGCCCTGGCCCAGATAATGCGCTATCATGAGTATCCTGATACCGGTATCGGCAAAACCACATTTGATATCAAAATTGATGGTTCTGTTACTCAACGAGATACGCGCGGCGGCGATGGCAACGGCGGGGTGTACGACTGGGCCAATATGGTATTGATCCCCGATTGCGACGATTTTCCTGAAGTCGAGCGACAAGCGATCGGGGCACTTTGCCACGATGCCGGGGTGGGTATCTCAGATCTGCGCCCAAATGACGATGAATACACTCATTACAATTACAGCGGAGACGTGACGATTGCTTTTACGTATAGCGCAACCCTGGGATTAAAGAGCACCTTCAAGTATGCCAATGCCATCATGGGCAACAACTATCCGAACTCTATCCCCCAAACCAATTTGAACAAGATGATAAACCCCAATCTCGACGGCGGCTATCCGGTTTTCCTGGGCATCAGGCAGTCAGACGGCCCTTATGGACATGCCGTCGTGTGCGATGGATATGGTTATAATCTGGGGACCATGTACCACCATGTGAATGTGGGTTGGGGCGGAGACGACAATGCATGGTACAATCTGCCCACTGTTGATACCACCCCCAGGACGTATAACCAAACCTACGAAACCATCTACAACATCCGCCCGACAGCGGTGGAAGACGGCGAGATGATAAGCGGCCGAGTCTTCGACAACAACGGCGATCCCATCGATAGCCCCCTGGTTTATGCCGAGCCTAGCGGCCAGGCGTATTGGATACCCAACTCCAAATCCTGGAGCAATGGTATTTACGCCTTCGACGACCTGCAATCGAACAAGACGTACAGCGTATGCCCGTTGGTAACCGGATATGCTTTTACCAGCCAGAATGTCAGTACGACGACCTCCACCATGAACACCACCACTGTAGGCAATATCTGGGGCATCGATTTTTATGGCGAACTGCTGGAAATTACCAATATTACGCCGGCCTCTGGCCCTATCGGCTCCTACATCAAAATCGAAGGCCAAAATTTCCACACTATACCCGGGACTGTAGTATTTTCCCATGCCAGCGTACCCGGTGGACAAACCAACTGGAGTGATACGGTCGTCTATTGCCGCGTACCAGACGGCGCTTGGAGCGGCAACGTTCACATTTACACTCACGACGACCAAAATAGTTCCAGCATGTACTTTGAAGTAACTACTCCCAGCACGGTATATGTGGATGATGATGCCGGCGAGGTCGAAAACGGCACAGCCGAATACCCATTCAGCTCAATTCAGTTAGCTATCGATGCGGTAGTGGCAAGCACAGTTATAGTCAACCCCGGCACTTACTATGAAAACATCAACTTCAACGGGAAAAATATCACCGTAACGAGCATTGATCCGGCCAACCAGGCCATTGTGGCTTCCACAATTATCGACGGCGGCAAAAACGATTGCACAGTCCGATTCGAAAACGGGGAGGACTCCGATTGCCTGCTGACCGGATTTACCATCACCAACGGTGATTCCGAGTTTGATGGCGGTGGTATATATTGCGAGCTAAGCAGTCCCACCATAAGCTACTGCACCATTACCGGGAACTCGACCGAGAACGACGGCGGCGGGATACGCTGCTTTGAACAGGCCAGTCCCACCATAAGCTATTGCACCATCACCGGCAACTCGGCCACCGAAAGCCGTTCCGGCGGAGGGATATGCCTTATTAATGATTCCGACGCCGTCTTTGGCAACTGTACTATCAGCAACAATACGACCGGTTATGGCGGCGGCGGCATGTACAATAACCGCAGCAACCCGACCCTGATAGACTGTACATTCAGCAACAACTCACTGACCGACGAATACACTTATGGCGGTGGAATAAACAATTACGAAAGCTCTCCAACATTGATCAATTGCACCTTCATCGGAAATGATGCCAGTTGCCAGGGTGGCGGGATATACCACAACTGCTGGGATCCTCAAACGCTGACCCTGATCAACTGTATATTTATCGACAACTCAGCCGGCCAGAGTGGCGGCGGGTTAGCCAACATCAACAGGCCTGCAAACTTGACCAACTGCCTGTTCATCGCCAATTCGGCTACCAGCTTTGGCGGGGGGGCGATATACAATACCTACACCCGCGCCGCGGGGACAGTAACCAACTGTACCTTCAGCGGCAATTCAGGAGCCGGTGGCAGCGGCGTGCTGCGCAATGACGAGGCTGATGTTACTATGACCAATTGTATCCTATGGGAAAACGGTGCCAGTCAGGGCGATGAAATATCTGATGGTTTTGCTTCCGCAACCACTATTAATTACAGCGATGTCCAGGGCGGCTGGACGGGGGCGGGCACTGAAAATATCAACGCCGATCCGCTTTTTGTCGATCCCGATAATGCCGACCTGACCCTGCGGAACTACTGGTTGATGTCCGGTTCGCCCTGCATCGACGAGGGCAGTAACGCAGCACTGCCGAGCGATAGCCAGGACCTCGACAGCGATACCGATACCGGTGAAGATATCCCCTGGGATCTCGACAGCAACCCCAGACTGGTTGACAGCGATTGTGACGAGACCGCCACCGTCGATATGGGCGTTTACGAGTTTGCTTATGTCGGCGATCTGGATTTCAACTGCTCGGTGGACCTGATCGATTTTGGCATGTTCGCACCTCACTGGCTGGAGACCGGCTGTAACAGCAGCGCCGCCAACAACTGGTGCGGCCGGGCCGACATCAACCATCTTGACGGTGTAAACCTGGACGATCTGACTCTATTCGCCGGAAACTGGCTGGCAGGAAAATGATTGTACTTAATCAATTGTCATCCTTAAAAATACAAAATCAAGACAAAATACGGCCATATTGGCCCTTTCCCATACGATTTGACGCATCTTCGCGCAGACCGATGCCCGCAAAATATTCCAGCCGGCAATCTTAAAATAAATCGCGTGAAAAACCGCCGGTCGGCCTCGCACCCGCAATCGGCCCAACCCGACTCTGCGTTTCAATCCGCTGTTGGTCCCTTCGATGCCGCCGCGAATTTTATAACGTTCATTATACATAGCCATATCCGCATGTCAACCTTAAAATTGCCGTAAATACCTGAATTTATCATAATTTATGAAGATTTTTTCCAGACAAACACTTTTGACGCAGGCATCA
>CAZICK010000120.1:0-8446 GCA_964537505.1 uncultured Pirellulales bacterium | reverse complement strand
AAACCAGTCATTTTTTGGCATATCCATGTACAGATTCTTATGAGGAGCCAAAATTGCTTTTGTCACGAGAACGAGCGAAATTTTCGTCAGCGAGGCAGAGGTCAAAAATCGCCGCAGGCGTAGTTGTAACTACGTTGAGGACGATTTTTGGCCGATAACGATGCTGACGGAAATTGCAGCCGTTCGTAGTAAAAATGAATTTTTAGAGGTTCCCTATTCTATGTCCGTGGCAATACACCGTTGCCTTGACGCCCCGGACGAATCCGCACAGGGTTATGTTGCTCTTTTGCGCCGCTTTTATGGCCAGGCTCGTCGGAGCCGAAACAGCCGCAATCAACTCCACACCTGCCCTCGCGGCCTTGGTGACCATCTCAAAACTTACCCGCCCGGAAAGCACCGCCGCCGTAGCGGTTGTGGGAATATCCCTTAACAGGCAACTGCCGATCGCCTTATCGAATGCGCTGTGCCGACCGACATCCTCTCCCACAGCCACCATCTCGCCGCGGCGAACTAGGCCGACCGCATGAGTGCCGCCGGTCTGCTGGAATATCTCCTGACGCTCACGTAACTGCTGCGGCATCCCCACCAGATCGCTCATCTTCATCCGTAACGTGTTGCCAACCACCGGCAGAGTATCGATTATTTTGTCAATCTCCTCACTACCACAGATCCCACATGAACTGACGATGAGAAGATTACGCCTCTTATCGCCGGTCTTCTTATCGGCTGCCAGTTGTATTTGGATTACATTCGGATCATCGGGACACTTCGCCAGTATGTCAATATCATCTCTCTTATCGATCAAACCCTCAGTAAAAGCGAACCCCAACGCCAAGGCCATCTGATCGCAGGGCGTACACATAATCGTAAATGTGACCACATCCTTTATCTCGACAGTCAACGGTTCTTCCCGCACTACCAGCCGCTTATCGCGGCTCAACTGCCCGGACTGGGCCGAAACGCAATCGACCTCGATTTCATTTACAGCATCATTTGTACTCATAACGATCGAGTTTCCCCGCTTCCTTATCACTCAAACCGAAAAATTCATTAGAATCGGTCGGTTTGAATTATTTATTATTTTGTAATTCAGCAGCTATGATCTTTTTTACCTGCTCCAACTGTTCCGGCGTATTGACATTGAGGAAGCTCAACAGGTCCGGGTCAAAAGTTTTCACCTGGGCCTCTGTAATTTCCCGCACCTGCACCTGGTCAAAGAACGAAACCATTTTACGCCGGTTGTCATCCAGGCATTTTTGTATCGCCGGCAGTATGCTCTTATTATACACCGCCATCATCGGTTCCCAATAACCCTTTACTACCGGCGCCGCCACACCGCAGTTTTGGGATGTTTCAATCAATAGCCCGACCAGTTGCTCGTTGACGAACGGCATATCACAGGCCGTTACAAAATTTATCTCACGGCTGCTGGCTTGCAGTCCCGAATACAGCCCCATCAACGGTCCGCATCCCTCCTGTCGGTCGAACACTATTTTTACCTGCGGATAATCGTACTGCCGCCTGCGGTTGCAGACGATCAGCACCTCCGAGAACAAACCCTGCAACAGTTCTATCTTACGCTCGATCAACGGCAGTGAATCGACCACAAGCTGTGCCTTATCCTCACCGTTCATCCGACTGTTACTTCCACCAGCCAGAATTATACCTGCAGCGTCAAACATCTCTACCAAACCTTATCAAAAAATGCGGCCTGTGCCGCCGGCGCCATATCGCGTATCCTACCATCGTTAATGCCAGGTTTCAATATCAATATCTGTGGGTGGGCGGCTCACGATTTGTTTTTGGATTTTGTGGTGGACATCATACGCCCCATAACGTATAAGCACCCCAACGGGACAGATGACAAAGGCAAGTCCGTCCTTGCACGGGCAAATTTGAAAAAGTAAGGTTTCGACAATGACAAACGTATTACGTATCTGGCTGGGTGAACCGTTGACTACTAAAGTCCATATTATTTTACTGTTATTAGCTGTATTTGTGATTGGCCCTGAAGCATTGGCGGATACGGATGGCCAACCTCAAACACGCGCTGAGCGCACCGATTATCAGGAGACATCGCACTATGAAGACGTAATAAGCTTTATAGGGAATTTGCAGACCAGGGGGGCGCCGATATCGCTGCAGTACATCGGGACCAGTACAAAGGGACGCGGAATTCCCCTGGTAATTGCCTCACGTCCGGTGGTTGCATCGCCGGCTCATGCCCGCCGACTCGACAAGCCTGTTGTCTATGTTCAGGCCAATATACACGCCGGGGAGGTGGAAGGCAAGGAAGCAGTACAGATGTTGCTGAGAGACCTGTCACAAGAACCTGCCGGCGGCCTGCTCGATAAAATTGTGCTTTTGACAACGCCGATATATAACATTGACGGTAACGAATCGTGGGGGCCGCAAAACCAAAACCGTCGTTATCAATATGGGCCGGAAATCGTGGGAATACGCGCCAACGGCCAGGGGCTGGATCTCAACCGGGACTACGTAAAAGTAGAATCGCCTGAAGTGTGGGCCGCTTTGCAGCACATATTTACAACCTGGGACCCGGACGTATTTATGGATCTGCACGCCACCGATGGTACAATTCATGGTTATCGGTTGACTTATTCTCCACCGCTGAATCCCGACACGGAAGCCGGTGTACTGCGTTACACACGTGACGAACTGCTTCCCAATGTGCGAAAAATTTTGCATAAGGAATATAGCATGGAAATATTCGATTACGGTAATACCCCCTGGCGAGGAGGAGAGCTTGCCTGGTACACCAACGAACCCGAACCACGATACGCAACCAACTATGTAGGCCTGCGCAACCGCATTAGCATCTTATCCGAGGCGATGAGCCATTTATCGTTTCGTGATCGCGTAGAAGCAACGTATCGTTTTGTATATACTATACTGCAGGAAATTGCCCGCGATGGAAAACATGTTATTAACCTCACATGTCAGGCGGATGCCCGTGTTATCGGCTGGGGCCTCAGCCACGAAACCGCCCCGCCAATGGGTGTTCGTTTCGATTTTGACATACGTGGCGAGGAAGAGGTGCTCCTGGAAGAGCCTGCGTCCCCCGACATGCTCGCCATAGAAGACAGGTCACGCAAGCCGGGACCGCCGAAAACCATCGTTAAGGTAAAAATGCCCATTTATGACCGATTCAAAGCGACGCGTACCTCACGATTTCCCGCCGCTTACTTTATCCCCGCTGAGTTGCCTGAAGTGGCCGAGCTGTTACTGTTTCACGGAATAGTTGTCCAGCGGCTGCTTAGCGACTGGCAGGGAACCTGCGAATCATTTATGATCGAAAAAATCAAAACAACCGAACAGCCTTTTCAGGGGCACAGGCTTAATCAACTCGAAGGCCGTTTCGAAACTTTGCAGACAAAAATACCCTCCGGAAGCTATTTCGTACGAACCGCCCAGCCACTGGGGATTCTCATATTCCATCTGCTCGAGCCGGAAAGTCTTGACGGCGTGGCAGCGTGGAACTTCCTGGATCGTTCACTGAGCACCGATAAACCCTATCCCATCCACAAATGTTTCGAGCAATTGAACGTTGCCTGCGAAAGACTGCATTGATGCAGAGGTCAAAAATCGCCGCAGGCGTAGTTGTAACTACGTTGAGGACGATTTTTGGCCGATAACGATGCTGACGAAAATTGCAGCCGTTCGTAGTAAAAATGAATTTTTAGAGGTTCCCATAAATCATTGGCACCAGGCAAAGAGCTTGAGCTGCATCACCCTGCCAGCTTCGCCAGTGCCGCTGCGATGTTATCCAGTGCTGATTGATCCGGCAGTCTTAGTTTGAGTTCTATCTGACCCTGATCATTCATTTCCAGGCAGTCCTGCAGGTGCGCCCTGATAGCTTCCTTCTTTTGTTCAAGCCCTTCACCATCGGGTTGTTGCGGCATAATCTGGCCTAACAGGTTGAATGCCGAGGCGAATAGTTCGCCCGCGGCGGCAGCTACTTTCTCCTTGCGAGCCACTTTTTCGGCTTGCTGTTTTTGCCTTTCCAACTCGCTAATATCAAGCGGGGCATCTTCGGGACGGCCCAGCAATATCTCCAATCGACGCTTGAGTTCCTCAGCACCGCTGGCCATATCGACTTCTTTAATGTCACTGTTAATATCGAGTGACGCCATAGCGACCTCTTTTTTGGCAGTGAGCGTGCCGAGCATTCCTTCCTCAATCGTATTTTCCGTCACCAGGATATAAACCTGCACGGGATTCTTCTGGCCCATACGGTGAGCGCGGCCGATTCGCTGCTCCAGTACTGCCGGGTTCCACGGCAGATCAACGTTAATAACCGTGTTAGCCGCTTGCAGATTCAGTCCGGTCGAGCCGGCGTTTGTCGTTATGAATAATCTGTAGTTTGGGTCGTTCTGGAATGTATGTACGAGCTGGGCACGTTTTTTCTGTGGGACCGAGCCGTCCAGCCGAACATAATCCATTTTCAGCTTTTGCAATATCGGCTCGATGAGGCCAAGCATTGTTGTCCATTCCGAAAACAGTACAATCTTACGCCCCTCCTCGGCGTTCAACTCTTCGAGCAGTCCAGCCAGGTATTCGAGTTTTGTCGAATACCCAGGTGGCTGTTTATCCACCAGGAATGTACTATCGGCTGCCATTCGGCAAAGCAAAAGGGCCTTTTGCAGACGAAGTAAATCCATCTCGGAAATGTACGACTTGTTGATGATTGACTGAATTATCATTTTCTGGGCGCGATTGATCTGGTACTGCTCATCAGTGGGAGCAATACGAATTAGCTCATCGGTTCGAGGCGGCAGTTGCTTCATAACCTCGCTTCGTGTCCTGCGAAGCAATATCGGGCTGAGCTTTTCTCGCAGTTTGTCCAGATTCTTATAGCCCAGCAGTTTACCCTTTTCATCCACGACACGATGTGTATTAAAAAATCGAAAAGACGGACCCAACCGCCGGTCATCAGCAAACTCTACCACCGAAAACAAATCATCCAGCCGATTCTCCAACGGCGTCCCGGAAAGCACCAGGGCAAATCGGCTCCGTAGCGATTTTACCACTCGTGATGTCTTCGCCTCCCAGTTTTTGATACGTTGCCCCTCATCGAGAATAATTAAATCCCAGCGAATTCCTTCAATTGACTTGATGTCCCGCAAAACCTGCTCATAATTACAAATCGTAAAAAAGCAGCTATTGTCGTACTGCTCTGCACGCTGCTGCGAAGTGCCGATGACTAACTGGCAATCTCTATCGGAAAAGCGATGAATTTCGCTACGCCATTGCGATTTCAGCGAAGTCGGGCAAACGATCAGCACCTTTTCGATGCCGGATTCACGAAACAGCAGTTCCGCCACGCCGATCCCCTGTATCGTTTTGCCAAGCCCCATATCATCAGCCAGTACCGCACGACCGGCGCCAACAGCAAAGGCTATGCCGTCAAGCTGATAGGGCAACAGTTCCGCTTTGAGCAGTGTCTTTCGCAATGGGTGACGAGCGGGATCTTTGCGGATTTCTTCAACCAGCTTATTCATACGCTCCTGATGAAGCAAAAACTCGATATATTCCTGAGCATCAGGATAGACGACCACATCATGATCAGCCGCTTCGAGCTTACGAACACATCGCAATAGTTTATGCACATCTTTTACGTCACGATCCTTTATTGGCTTAATGATTTTAGCGCCTTCTGCGGTAATCTCCGTCGGACAAAGCAGCCGCAATTGCAAAGTTTCGCCGTAAGCAATATGTACAGCGAAATCTTTCTGCCGACAAGAGCGATTCTTTGCTGCTGCGCTGAACTTATGTTCCATTTTCTGCTGGACATTCATAATATGCTTACACGTCCCCAGTGTGTTCTTTCTGAAATCCGGACACGAACAATACGACTCACCTCGTCCCCAACCACGCAGCGCAACACGATAGCTCTTGCCGGACAGCGCATTGGTGACAATATAATCCGTCCATAATGTCCGCGAATTAGTGCTTTTTATGGTCATACGTTCGGTTTTAGCACGTTCCTGTCGATCCTCCAAAGCCCTGGCTATAAGTTCGGCCTCACTCAAACTCTCAGCGGGAACACGTTCGACCGGAGCTCTCGCAAGCCCCAACACTGTCTTTTCCTCAAGTATCAAAGCAAATGCCGCCCCGACATGCTCACAAACCGTCTCGCATTTGTTGCAATTGAAATGCAGTCGCTTTCGAGCCTCAGCCATCAGCGTTATCGTAACCACTGCACCACGAACCGACAACCTAAACAAATCATCGCCCAGATAAACATTCTCTTCTATCGAAGTAATCTCGAACTTCCCGCCTTGCATAATAAGTTTATTGCCGTCAGGCCCAAGCAACGTACACGCCTGGGCAAAAGTCAGACGTGACAACCTGTCTTTAAGCGTTAATTCCCTTTTCGCCATAATAACTTCTTCTGTTAGATCGACTAACGAACAATCTGCAACTAACTTTTAATCTACGATCAAACATCTTTGCCAACATAGGCGCCTCTGTGTCCGCATAATCATAAATCACCGCCTCACTCTTACTATAGTGGTCACGATGAAGACACCTCTTATGCGCGTCACAAATAGTACACTATTATTTGTGACGTTTCAACTGGCAATTCCTGTTTTTACGAATATCCAGGGTTGCAAGCCTCACCAATCCAATTGAAGTTTGACAAAGGAATAACTCTAGCAAAACGTGCTTGTCGGACAAAAGACGGGTTCGTCTTTTAAAAACGATATTTTGGGTCCCAATAACTTAATGATTTTGGGTCTTTAGCATTCTGAGGCGGCATAACAGGTCTTCAGGCGGGGTTTGGGGGTTATTCTTCCGGTGCGACTGGGCCTGACGTCATCGCATACCGAAAGTAAAGATGAGACGATATGTCAACTGGAGGTATGTATGAGCCAGGATAATTACGACAGCTTTGAAGGATGGTCCGACGCTGAACACCGTATCGAGCAAGCTCATGACTTTTATGACAATGGGCAGTGGCAGGAAGCTCTACGCGAGTTGCAGGCGGCCATCGAGATAAATCCGGGCAATAGCAACTGGCATTTCAACAAAGGACTGACCCTCGATACGCTGGGGCGTTATCACGATGCAATTGAAGCCTTCGAACAGGCTCATGATCTCAATCCCAGTGATCCTGAATCGCTAAACTGTCTGGGGGTGGATTATACGCGTATCGGTCAATACGATTTGGCCTTGAAAACCTTCGAAAAACTGGAGGAAATCAGCCCTGATTTCGAACCGGGCTATTGCAATCGCATCATCACCTATTCGGAAATGGGCCGACACGATGAGGCGGAACAAATGTTCTATCTGGCACGGCAACTGAAAGAGCATTGTCCGCTTTGCTATTATAACATGGGCAATTCTTTGTTTTCCAGACAAATTTATGATCGGGCGATCTGGTGCTGGCGGCAAACGCGAGATCTCGATCCCAACCATCCGCAAATAGAATATCGAATCGGTCAGGCATATTGGGCCAAGAGCGAATACACCATGGCTAAAAAACACTTCTTGGCGGAGCTGTGTCACAGTCCGGGCGATGTCGAGGTATTGATCGATACGGGCATCCTCATGCTGGAGATGAACGAACTCGAATCGGCCAGGGAAAAGTTCAATCGCGTACTGGAGTTGGACTCTGACAAGCCTCAACCTTATCATTATCTGGGAGAGCTGAACCTGCACAGTGGACAATTGGCCAAGGCGATAGAGTGCTTTCATCACGCTCTGAAACTCAATCCCGCTCAAAATGGTTCTCATTTTCGGCTGGCACAATGCTATCTGAGAATGGCACAGATCGCCAACGCACGCGAACACCTTCTTCTGGAACTGAGATTGTCGCCCGACCAACCGGAAATATTATTGGAACTGGGATGCCTGCTCGAGGACGTCGGCGCCACAAACGAGGCAATAAACTGCTTTGAACGCGCCATCGAAGCACGCCCCGACGATCCCAGGGGCTATCATAATCTCAGCTTGTGTTACTATCGCATGGGGCTGATCGATCAGGGAACAGAGTTGTCATTGCACGTACTGGAACTGCAGCCAACTCACAAATTGGCCCTGCACAACCTGGCTCTGGCCTATCACAAAGGACACGAATACGAGAAAGCACGCCAATATATCCAATTGGCTCACGATCTGGGCACGGACGATCAGCAAATAGAAAAACTCAAACGAACCATCACCTTTCTCAGCACAATTCATCGAATCGTACGTCCCGGACAGCGAATTTTCTCCGGCATCAAACGCAAATTCCGTCGCCATCGAGTTTGTGGGTGAACTGCTGCAGGGTTGTCCCATGGAAAAAGCTGCCAATATAGCCACGCTTAACGAAAACCATCCGCAAACCGTAGAACATTTGATGCGGATGGCTGATGAGGCTTTATATAAAGGGAGCCTCTAAAAATTGCTTTTGTCACGAGAACGAGCGAAATTTTCGTCA
>CAZICK010000119.1:0-8759 GCA_964537505.1 uncultured Pirellulales bacterium | reverse complement strand
CCTTGTTAATGCCAAGGCGGCATCGGATTCGAACTGACTACATCTGAGAAACCACGCATTGATCTTTCGGATTATGCGAGAACTTATACCTTTTGACGGAAATCTTCTTTACGCAGCTTGTACTTCCTCATTTTTTCGAACAGGGACCTCTGATCGATACCCGCCTTCTTGGCCGCCATTCCCATCCGGCCATTAGTGGAGCGTAAGAGATTGCTGATATAGGTATGCTCCGTTTGCTCCAGGACTTTCTGGTTAACCTCTTTCAAAGGCATTTCAAGCCAATTTTGTGAAGAGCCGGGAGGATTTTTCTGGCTGTCACCCGAAGACAAAAAGGCGGCGGCCAAGGTACGTTGCTCATCAACCAGGCCCGGCAAGTCGTCCTTGGTGATGACATCTCCAACGGCCAACAGCATGGCTCGTTCGATCAGATTGATCAATTCGCGAACATTGCCGGGCCAGGAATACTGGCACAGCATATCCATGGCTTCATCGGTTATTCCGGACACGCGATTACCAATGCGGGTGGACAGGAAATCAAGGTAGCATTGAACCAATTCAGGGATATCCTCCCGCCGCCGGCGCAGGGGTGGAATAGTCAGGGAAAAAACGTTCAATCGATAGTATAAATCCTTGCGAAACCGCCTGGTCCGGATGTCCTCTTCCAAGTCACGATTTGTGGCTGCCATGATGCGGACATCTATAGGGATCGGCTTTTCGCCTCCGACGCGCTGGATTCGATCATTTTCCAACACATGCAGTAACTTCACTTGCAGATGAGTGGGTAGTTCACCTATCTCATCCAGAAAAAGCGTGCCTCGGTGGGCCATTTCGAAACATCCACGCCGGGCGCGAATCGCCCCGGTAAAGGCCCCTTCCTCATGACCGAAGAGTTCACTTTCCAGAAGGGTTTCCGGTAAAGCCCCGCAATTTATAGAGATAAACGGTTCACTGCGACGCGATCCCTCGCTATGGATCGTACGAGCCAGTCTTTCTTTACCCACGCCGGTTTCACCCAGGACAAGAACGACTGAATCACTGTTAATCACCCGTTGGGCAGCTCTTAAAAGTTGATTCATAGCGGCACTTTGCGCGACGAAACTGTTTTCCAGTGTAGGTTCAGGCAGACGCTCTTGGGCGGCAAGATCTGTAAGAGCACTTTGACGCCGTCTATCCAGTATCACTTTGAAAGCTTCGCGGAGTTTTTCGGGTGGTGATTCCAGGTCGAGTACATTGCCACAACCAGCAGTAATGAAAGTTGCTCGCTCCGTAGGGGTAACTTTTTCTAAAACGACGACGACGGTGGGGGATCCCACTAACCGTTGAATCTTATTAGTGTCAGCGGTATCCAGGCTGTGAGCGAGACCACCGGCTATTACGGCCACATCGCAGGTTTTGTAGTGAATTTTATCCCATAATTGTTTTTCGGTCTTAACCACATCGAGCACAGCGCCCGATCTGGCAAATGATCTTCTGAGCTTCTTTTGGATGGCTGAGTCATCTGCCGCTATGACAACATGTAATAACATGAGACCGTCTCCTTTCCTGCGATTACATTCCTGATGTTTCGGTATTATAGCCCCGATTATTTCGGATGTCAAATTCCAATTTTGTGATTCGATGATCCAACGTCTCAGCAAAGTTTTTTTTACAAACCTTGTATTATCAAGGGTTTGTATCTTTGCCAGCCTTGGTTATCGGTCTTTGGCATGATTATTGCAGTATAGAATATTTAGTGAGATCAAACGAGAGTGTTATGTGTAACAAAAATGAAGTAATTAGCGATGGTTTGTAGCTTACGGGAAGGGTAGTTCTGTGCCGAAGTGTAAGAAGAAATCACAGCGATCGCAGAAGAAGGCCAATGGCAACCGGAAGAAAAGATTAACGTTAGAAGAATATAAGACGCCTTACCCCAAGCGGTAGGCAGATAGATGATGCTTCTCAGGGTTCAGATACTCCGTGAGGGCAGGGATAGGCAAAAACAGTGTAGGTCGCGCATTTGGTTAGTTTTTAATCGTTGGAATGAAAAAGTATCTCCAGAAAGGAGACGATTATCATGGAACGAGCAATTACCAGAAAAAGAGAAGGTGCTCCTCTGACCAGGATGCAGGAAGAGATGAATGATTTGTTCGGCCGTTTCCTCGGCGAGAGCAATCTGGTCTGGCCGGAGCGAACTTACTGGCCTGCGATCAACATCGCCGACCAGGAAGATGCGGTAGTGGTAACCGCTGAAGTGCCCGGTTGCAAGCCGGACGACATTGAGATTTCGGTGCACGGCAATACGATGAGCATCAGCGGCGAGAAAAAAGAAAAGACCGAAGAGAAAAAGAAAGGTTACTATCACATGGAAAGCCGTTTCGGCAGTTTTCGCCGCGAAATGATCTTGCCCACCGAGGTCAATGCCGACAAGATCCAGGCTAAGTGCCAGGAAGGGGTGCTGACTATCACTCTGCCCAAGGCTGAAAAGGCCAAGGCCAAGAAAATCGAAATCCAAAGTTAACGGAAATGTTCGCCGATGTTGTGATGATAGCAAAATGAAACGGGTGTATAGGCGCAATTTATGCACATCCACTTCAACGAAAGCATCATCACAGCGGAGTGGTGTTCCCATAATCTGGCTGGATCAGGCGGACAATCTGTAAGGCAGCGAAGCCGCCTGGTCCGGATCCAATTGTAATTTTAACTCCAAGTATACAATTTATGCGAAAGGAACAAGACGATGGCTGATAAACAAAGTTGCAAGAGCAAGAACCACAAGATGCACATGTGTGCCATGAAGACAGATGGGTATGACAAGAAAAATGCCGCAGAATTCAAAAAGCTGACGGCCAACCCGCAATACAAGTGCGATAATTGCGGCGCCCAAGCCCACGCGAGTGATAATCTGTGTAAGCCAATCAAATTATAGAATCAAGCCACGCCGCCGAAGGAGCCGCAGGTTACCGAACCTGGCTCGAAAAGGGTGCCGAAACAAGTATAGGAGTTTTGCCATGAAAGTTCTGATAAGTTTAATAAGTATGTTGTTGGTTGCGGGTCTGTTGGTAACCGGTCCGGGATGCAAGAAAAGTACAGAAAGTCAAAAGACTCCCGCGGCGACGAAAGTGCCCACTACATCTACCTCGACCGCTGCCAAAATCCAGACGATCTGTCCGGTTGAGGGAAGGAAAATCGATAAGAACGTGTATGTCGATTACCAGGGCAAGAGAATCTATTTCTGCTGTGCCGACTGCAAAGCCAAATTCGATGCCGATTCGGCTAAATACATCAAGCAGATGGAAGACAAGGCAATTGTACTGGAAAAAATATCGGAGTAATACTCTGACAGGGAGAAAACTGGGAAGACCTGCCTGGGCAGTCTGGGTCGCCGACAGATCGTTGGTATTCCTGTAGGACACCAGGCAGGCTTCTTTCGAACGTTAGTATTCTGCCATACGCAAATGTTAAGTACAATTTTGACAATAAATAGCAACGGCAGTGGAAAGGACCAGTTCGTATGAAAGTGTTGATGCTGGGTTGGGAATTTCCGCCGTATATCAGCGGAGGTCTGGGGACAGCCTGTTACGGCTTGACCAAGGCCTTGAGCGAACAGGGAACCGAAATAGCCTTTGTGCTTCCACGGCCGGTGCAGTCAGCATATTCCGGACACTTGAGATTACTTACGCCTTCCGATAGCTTACTGTCGTCTATATACGAACAAGAGCAGTTGCAACATGTACGGTTTTGCGCCGTTGATGCGGCATTGTATCCCTACGGTAATCCCAATGAAAAGGCATTAGCTGTGGGCGAGATAGGAAGGCAGGCCGGGCCGGGAACATCCTGTTCCACCCGTGGAGAGGGAGCTATAAATGTACCAGATGTCGTGGCCGGGTCAATACCATCCAACGTGAATGTTGATGTGAATTACGGTTGCGATCTGTACGCCCAGACCCACCGGTATAGCCGCCTGGCCTGCCAGATTTCCCGCCAGGAGCAATTCGACGTTATACATGCACACGACTGGATGACATACCCGGCCGGGGTGGCGGTGGCAAGTAAAAGTGGCAAACCTCTCGTAGTCCATGTTCACAGCACGGAGTTTGACCGCAGCGGGGAGCATATCAACCAGTGGGTCTATGATATTGAGCGTTTGGGTATGCAGCGGGCGGATCGGGTAATTACTGTCAGTAACTTTACAAAACGTATATGCGTGCAGCGTTACGGCGTGCCCGACAGCAAAGTCTCTGTAGTTTACAACGGGGTGGAACCATCGGCGTACGGAGGCGATTTTAAGGAGATAAAACAGCATAAGAACGAACAAATTGTTCTGTTCCTCGGACGCATCACCATGCAAAAAGGGCCGGAATATTTTGTCGCGGCCGCCAGCAAGGTTCTGAAAAAAATGGAGAACGTCAAATTCATCATGGCTGGAAGCGGTGACATGTTCACCCGGACGATTGAAATGGCTGCCGGTATGGGGATAGGACACAAAGTCCTTTTTGCTGGCTTTCTAAGGGGAGCGGATGTAGATCGGGCGTTTGAGATGGCCGACCTCTACGTCATGCCCAGTGTCTCTGAGCCTTTTGGACTTTCACCACTGGAAGCGATGATGCATAACGTACCCGTGATCATCAGTAATCAATCCGGTGTGGCGGAAATTCTACAGCATGCCTTGAAGGTCGATTTCTGGGACATTGATGAAATGGCCAATAAAATTATTTCGGTACTGCGACATCGCCCTTTGCGAGAATGTCTGGGACTAAACGGCGCTGATGAAGCCGCCAGGATCAATTGGAGCCATGCCGCCGCAGCCTGTGAGGAAATTTACAAAAAATTGGTGTATAACGCCGCTTAAACTAATGGAGATATTAATATGTTAACTTTGGAAAAAAAAGTCTCGAAAACTGTTACCTTTGTTTGCAATCTGAAAAGCGATGCCGAAAAAGTCTTTCTGGCCGGTGATTTCAACCAGTGGAACCCACAGGCTGAACGCATGACCAGGTCCAAAGACGGCTCTTTTCGTGCGAGGATACAACTGCTGCCAGGTGAATATCAATACAAATTCGTCATAGACGGTATGTGGTTTAATGATCCATCTGCACAGGCACAGGTAATGAACCAACACAGATCATTGAATAGTGTTATTCGGGTTAAATAAAATCGGTTCCTCATAATGGCCAAACGGAAGTAGGCTCTGCCCAGGTGCAACCTGCCAGGGACCAACAACGCCGGTTTTAATAACCCCCGCTGGGGGGTCAGCCGGGATGACGCAATACCATCCAGGTGGGCCTTAGCGTCCACCCACTTCCTTCAAAAGGTATTTTTGATCCCCTTATGCCTTTAAAAACCTTGATGTGCCAAAAGCAAATCAGATTAAAATAGGTGTAACCGCTTAAAAGCGTTTGCCCAATTCACGCTCAACTAATACACTTCTTTATTCCAATACTTAAACTAGCCACGGACAGATTACCGAGATACTCAAGAACACTTAGCATATCAGCATAATATCTACACTTACGACACACTTGACAGATTGACTCGTGCGGAGTATCTTGTAGGCGTCCAGACCCAAAACGAAGATTTCGTGTATGACAAGCTGGGCAACCGGACAACCCTTAAGCATAACGGAACTGATGTGGCCAGATACCAACACAACGACGTCAACGAATACACTTACATCGGCCTGGGTTCCGGCACTAACGTCACCCACGATAATGCCGGCAATATGACCGGGGACCACGATGGCTATACGTATCATTATGATTATGAGAACAGGCTGACCAGGGTGAAAAAATTGAGCGATACGGTGGATGTGGCGGTTTATACTTACGATGCCCTGGGCCGCCGGATCGAAAAGATCGAATACGCATCGCCCAGCAATATCACCACCCGCTACTATTACGATGGCTGGCGAGTGCTCAGCGAAACGGATGACAATGATGATTGGTTACGGGATTACGATTATGGTAACTACATTGATGAAGTTCTTGTGATGACCGATACTTCCGATGATCACTATTTCGCTCATGATCATCTGTTTAGTGTTGTAGCATTGATAGATGAGGATGGTGATATTCTTGAGCGGTATGAATATGATGCGTATGGTAAATGTCATTTCTACGATTCATCCTTTACCCTGCTGGGAACCCAGAAATCAGGTCACGGAAACGACCGACTTTTCACAGGCCAAATGTTAGATATTCTCGATGGCGGTGCCCTGTCCCTTGAATATTTCAAAAACCGCTACAAGAAGGACGGCCGCTTCATTACCCGCGACCCACTCGGCGTGCGCGATGGGAATTGCATTATCACTTTTCGAGAATCCGGTGAGCCTATATTTCCAAGAAGACATCTGGTACACGATCAATACAAAGATGGTATGAACTTGTATGAATATGTATTATCAAACCCATGTAATAATACAGATACTGAAGGTTTATATAATTATTATGCTCAACAAGCTGGTATTCCAACCCGAACAAGTATTCATTATTTCTGGGATAAAAAGAAAAACTGTATTAAGGTAGTCCACGTTTACGGACATGGAATACCTAATAAAAATAAAAAAGGCGAAATAACGTCATCTACCCAATATCTTAATGATAATAGAACGCTGTTTAATACTAGGTTGCATATACCAAGCGAGCAATTGTGTTGCAATGCAAGAATTATGTTACAAGGATGTTGGATGGGTTTAGATCGAACCTCTTTAAGATTAATGGCGTGCAATATTTCGAAGAGAACACCTCATGCTTATGGCGGGGTTTTTGTTTGTGCCTGCACGGGAGAATATAAAACGACATGGTACTTAGAGTTGTCAGCCGATTTGTCGTTAGGGTATTGCGATGGTGATATAGTTTGCGAAGGGTGTAAAAAATAAATATTTCGCTATTAACCGGCGATTCCTCGTTTTTTAACGGGAAATTTGTCAAATGAAAAAGATATGTATTGAAAAATTCAAATTACCCTCGTGTTTGATAATTATTATACCATTCTTATTGCTGCAGCTAGGTGGTTGTAAGGACGATTTGCATACGGCGGTAAATAAGGGTGATTTTAAAAGAGTCAAACAGATTGTAAATACTGGTGCTGATGTAAATAAAAAAGATTCTATTGGGCAGACGTCTCTTCACCGTGCAGCAGGTCGGGGAGATGGGGAACACTATATCGATTTTTATCATCTAGATGAAATAGCAGAGTTTTTAATCAATCATGGTGCCAATGTGAATGCTGAAGATAAAAATGGTTTTACCCCCCTTAGTGTGGCAGCTACGTCTAACAATTTCAAAGTTGCTAAACTTCTAATTTCAAAAGGTGCGGATATTAATCACAAGGATATAACAGGCTCTACCCCGCTATATTTGGCTTTCGAGTATAGTAAAATACATATTGCCTCTTTACATGATGAGAGCAAGAAGACTATTGAAACTCTCATAGAGGCTGGAGCAAATGTGAATGTGCAAGATGATTTTGGAAGCACACCTCTCTATCTTGCGATTATTCGGAGAAATCTCGAACTAGTTAAGATGCTGGTTGAAAATGGCGCAGATATCAACTTGAAAGATAGTGAGGGACGGTCACCTATTTTTTACGCAAAGAAAGACAAGCTTACAGATATTGTACGATACCTTCAAGAACATGGGGCTGTAGAATAGAGTGGACTACCTGTGTCGTCTAACCACATGACTACGCCACTCCAGCCCCGGCCAATACTTACACTTACGACACACTTGACAGACTGGTCACCACCGGGTATGGTGTAGATAGCACCGATGAGGTATTTACTTATGATGACATGGGTAATCGCCTGACGCATAATCCAAAATCTGGCGGTGATATTGTGTATGCCTTAAACAGCATTTCAAAAGATGTTTCTTCAAAAGATACTGCTAATCATATAGGCGTGCTGGAGCAATCGATATGAGAGAAAATCTAAATAACAATGTTCAAAAACAACAAACTAGCCGGCTCGCTTTCGTTGCCTTATCCGCCTCGATATTGGCAGCCCTATGGCTAGCCTATTTGTTAGTCAAGTATGATATTTGGCGTTTCATGGAGTGTACTAGCCTGAGCATACATATATTCCAAAAGCCCCCCAGTATAAATGATGGCCTACGTATAATAACGCACATCATAATAATACTCGGCCCAGTACTCGGTTTGATTGCATTAAGGCAAATACGCTTGAGTAATAACCGACTATCTGGCAAATGTTTGGCAGTTGCTGCTATTTGGATAGGTTTCTCCCTTTTCATTTTGTGCAACTTCCTCACTATAGCATTTATGGGATCCCTCGTATTGCGAGGTTTTGGCCCAGGCTAACACCACTAATCCAGATAACCTGCAATGATCGACTCTGTGCAACAGGAAGGACGTGGAGCCGGAATTCCCCGGCCTACGCCTACGACACCCTTGACAGATTGACTCGTGCGGAGTATCTTGTAGGCGTCCAGACCCAAAACGAAGATTTCGTGTATGACAAGCTGGGCAACCGGACAACCCTTAAGCATAACGGAACTGATGTGGCCAGATACCAACACAACGACGTCAACGAATACACTTACATCGGCCTGGGTTCCGGCACTAACGTCACCCACGATAATGCCGGCAATATGACCGGGGACCACGATGGCTATACGTATCATTATGATTATGAGAACAGGCTGACCAGGGTGAAAAAATCGAGCCGGGTGCCATGCCCACGCTTGCGTGGGCATGTTTATACCAACGTAGCCGGGTGGGCGTTTAGCCCACCATCTTCTCTGTCATTCCTACGCGGGCAGGAC
>CAZICK010000118.1:0-9205 GCA_964537505.1 uncultured Pirellulales bacterium | reverse complement strand
ACCAATGCGATAAATCCACGCAGTCGCTTTCGGATATTGAAATGAATAACGTATCCCTGCAGGCCAATAGAACACGGCCCCAGCCGGTGTCCTCTCAGCCCACGCGGACTTTTACTACCGCAATGCCGACAGAACCTTATTCAATGCAGCTTCAAGCTCGCTGGTTGGTAAATTCATAGCTAGAATTTCACCCTCTGGGCCGATTAGAATCGTCATTGGAACACCATCTATGCCATACTCTTTAACAATGGTTGATTTGGACATATCCCCCAAAGCAGCCTGAGACCACTTCAATTCCTCCCTGGCAGTGAATCTCTTTGCCTTGTCAATATCCTCGTCCAGCGACATGCCAATCATCACGAATCGTTCATCATCAGCAAACTTCTCATGTAGTGCTTTCAGTTTAGGCATTTGGGCCACACAAGGGCCACACCATGTGGCCCAGAAATCCAGCAGAACAATTTTATTACGAAAATCTTTGAGTTTGATAGTCTTCCCCACATCAAAGGAATCAGCCTCAAAAAGCGGCGCCTGGTCGCCGACTTCTGGATGAGTCAGCAATTCCACCACCACCGAAGGAATGCGAATTTGTTTGCCTTCGGCATCGTTCGGAACCGTGAACTCACTTACACCCACAGCTTTGAGCACGCCACGCCCACAGGAAACTTTCTCCCCAAGCGGTGCGTGAAGATTAAGAACGAATTCATACTGACCGGGAGGTAAGTTCTCAAAACAAAATTCCCCATCATCTTCAATCACCGGTATAAATCGCTTCTGGAAGGATGTGGACCTTTCATAAACGTTCTTCTTGTCACGCCAAAGCCATAAAAAAGAACTTTGCTGGATGGTTCCTATCGTGGCTGGTATCTTCGCCTCTGGCGTAATCCGGTAGGCCGCAACATGGGCCTGACGCGGATTAGACATATCTATGGAAAAAACGTCTTTGACATCCGCTCCCGTCGGCATAACAATTTTTCCTCTGACCGTTGGCCCCTTGCCGCCAATTTCAATTCTATAAGTCTTGCCCGGCTCAGGCTGAAAATAAGTGGAGTCAGACTGCTCAAAACCCACTATTTGCCCTACGTACAATGGCACGGAAGGAACATAATCGATAGTAAACTCCTTGCCGCTTACAGAAATCTCGTCAAACAGCCAGGAAATCCGGGGAGCCTCAGAGTTATCTCGCGATTCTATCAGGTTGACCGATATAACAGCCTCCCGATTGGCCTTGTTAGTTGCCCCAATCGTGCCCTCGATTTTGGCCCAGGCCGAAAGCTTGATTTCCGAACCATTCTTAAAATCAGCAGAACCCAACTGAGCGTAACCTTGTTCGTGCATAACTACGATAAGCCCGACACCTCTTTCTGGATTCAGACTAAAATGCCCCTGATGATCTGCGGTAACAATGGTTTCGGCCTGAGTATAAAAATCTCGTTCGTCAAATTTACCGTCGTTGATAAAAGCTCTCCTGCCGGGCCCGACCCAGCCTACTTCCGCTCCACCAGCGGGATTACCATCAGAATCAACAATGATGCCCGTTAACTCCCTGGATTTGGTAAGCTCAATTACAAAAGGCTGGTATTGTTTCCCCAGCTCTACAGGTGGAGTACTTTGAGAATAGTAACCTTGTGCTTCGATTTTTATAAAGGCTGCTCCGTCGAAGGGATAAGTTATGTGGAAACCATCCCATTTCTTTTCAAATGAACCATCTTCGGAACTGATCTGATCCTTATAGTATCCGCTCCATGAAGGTTCTTCGTCGGCAGCCTTCCATTTACAGCCATGAGTAATTGTAAAGTTTGTGACAGGCTCTTTAGTTCGGGCATCTATCACTTTTGCTGCAATGACAGGAACCGGATACATTGTCATTATGTCAATTGCTGCAAGATCTTCTGGCATTTGCTTGGAGAAAATCTCAAGAGGAGTGCGGCTTCTCCCAAATCCAAAGGTCAGTGTTCCTGTATCAGGTATATCATGAACACTAAACAAGCCTTGACTGTCGGTTTTTGTCAAAACAGAAAAGTGTCGGCGTTTTCCTTCCACATTCCATTCGTCACAGTGGACCTTAATCTCTTCCAGAGGATTACCATCTTTATCGACAATTTGTCCGCGATAGATTCTTCCTTTCTTCAAGGTTACCTCTATAGGTTCTGTATTTTTACTGACTTTAACAGAAGTGATTACAGGTGCATATCCAGGAACCGAGACGTCAAGCTCTATTTGTTGCTGAGGCAGACCGCCAATGGAAAACGATCCATCCGCTCCGGTTATGTCAGTGGTACAATCCTCGATGATCCTGCCATCACTTGAAGAATAGTGGCGCCCCGCTGCAACTAAAGCGTTCTCAATAGGTTTGCCTTCTGGCGTTTGCACTATTCCTTTAATTCTTAAACCTTTTTTCATAACCATGATATTGCTGCCATCAAGAAGCTCTGCTTTAGCTGGTATCCGAGAAAACCCATCATAATGAAAACCGATATGGTCTGGATGCAGTAAGCGGACACTTAGGTTGGAATGATTCACTGGAACATGACAACTCCAGCGACCTTGCTCATTCGTCATAGCACTTCCGATCCATCTACTCATCCATCCAGATATGTCAAATCCTAATTCTAGTCCTGCCCCTTCGATAGGCGCTCCTTGCTCATTTAACACCCGACCACTGTAAAGAACCCGTCCATCATCAGAATCTTTGTATTGACCTTGTCCTATTGTTAATAATGGCATTTCCACATTAATCTGATTATCTGTGAGGGTTATTGGATCGGTAACATACTCTTGCTCATTTTCATCCATGTTAATAACTCTTGCATGAACTCTTAATCCAGAGCCACAAGGTACCGGAGCGGTCCAGTAAACTCCATACTGGTCGGTCTTCTCATAAGTCCCAAGTGTAAAACTAAGGTCTTCCTTCGTTGTGAAAATCAATTCAACTTGTCTGTCTGCCAATCCTGCTCCATTTCCATCCACCACACGTCCTGATATCTCTGCTTCTTGATAATCTAATACCACATGAAGTCTCTGCCCCTTATAATTCTCAGGTATCGCAAAAAATCCCATTGCTTTGGAATGTTGTGAATAAGCAAGCCACACCTTCTGTTCAGGCTCGATATTTTCAATTGTAAAATAACCTTCTGTATCAGTCCGTATCTCGCCCCAGACATTTGTCCCACAGGGCGAAATATATACATGACTACGAAATCTTCCGAGTTTATCTGTCACCACGCCTGATACAATATTTGGCATTTCTTTATTACTTGACTGTTCTGTTTCTCCAGCTAACGTTTCTTGACTTGATTCAAGCCCAGCACTACCTTTTTCTGTCTCCCCTCTTGCCATGGGCAATAGAACCGCGGCCCCAACAATTACTGCCACTATTCCCACTACCCCGAGCTTCGCGCTTCTGGGAAACGGCCGGCTGATAATGTGCCTGATTCTACCCGCCAAGGCCTTCTTTGATTCCACCACCCCTACCAACCCCAAACTCAGTGATGGGCGAGCAGACGCGATTGCGGCAACATCAACCAGTACATTGCTGTAGTTTCCCGCTTCATCGCCAAGAGAGGTCAACACCATCTCATCTACCGCCTGTTCCCGAACCCGGCGTATAATAAAATTAGCCGCCCAAAAAAGTGGGTTATAAAAATTAATGATCTGAAGAATAGTCTGAATCAAGTTTACCCACAAATCACCTCGCTTGATATGGGTAAGCTCATGAATGAGAATTGTCCTCAGTTTCTCCCTTGAAATGCGTTCAAGTAGAAAAACAGGAAGCAGAATCTTGGGGCTGAACAGCCCGCATGCTGCCGGGCTTGATGTACTCTGAGATATCCTCAACTCAACATTCTGTTTGATACCGATATGACCACGGCACTCATTAAGAAGCTCATGCAATCGGCCTTCTGCGGGTTTAGTCTGGGCAATCAGACCTCTGACAAACCATATCCGTTGTATTAGCAGCACCGATAGCAGCAAAACACCAACCAGCCAGACCACAAAAACAACGCCTTGCCAGGTGACAGGCGGCAAATCCGAAAAAACCGGTGCCTTTGCCGCCAAAGGTTCTGCCGGAACAATAGCATCAGGGGCTTCCGGCGGAACCTCAAATACCTCCGTTGCCGATGGCTCTATAGGCTGTGAAAACTCTCCGGATGCCATAGAATAATCAAATTGATCGGGAGGAACAACCCAAACAGTATTTGAAATGAGGGGGCCGACGGGCAAACGGTCGCCCCACCAATAGCCAATTCCCGTTGGAAGGCAAAGGCTCACAGGCAGCATGAGTTTAACTAGCACCAGCATCCAGATCCAGTACCGGCATATCGCTCTGACGTGCCTGCGCAAAAACAAATCAATACCCAGCAAAATGGCTATTAGCATGCTTGACTGAATAAGCATCGTAAAGCCATACTGGCAAAAATCGGACCCCGTCTTGTTCAAAATTGCAATAAAATAGCTGATCATTTCTTTCTACCTCGAATCTATTGAGACTTATTGCTTGGCCCTCTATTGTTTCTTCTGTTGTGCCTTACGCGCCATGTAGCGAAGTTGCTTCAAATCCTCCCCCGAAAAGTCCTCATTCTCGATTAGAAACTGCATCAAAGGCGTAAGGGCGCCATCGAAAGCCCTCGTTAGCATTTTCCGAAACTCTTCCTTTCTCGCTTGCGACTCACTAATCGCCGAATGAAAAAGCTGCAAATTCCTAATCCTCTCAACCTGCAGAAAACCTTTCTTCACCATCCGGTCCATCGTGTTTTTCACCGTGCCATAGGTCCAGTCCTTGCTCTGGACCAGGGTCTCCTGAACCGTCCCCGCTGCACACGGTTCTTTCTCCCATACCACTTTCATAATTATCCATTCAGCTTCGGTCAGCTCTGGCGATGACTTCTTCCGCCCGGCTTTCTTGGCATTTCGTGATTTAAGCATGTTTTTTTCTCCATATTTCGATTTTACTTAATTATACTCGATATATATCGACTCGTCAAGACAATAATGGAGATTTCCAAAAAAATTTTCTTCCCCCGCCCAACTTCTAACCTCTAACTCTCCCCATTCCCCCAACCGGTCCGCCCTCTTTCCTTCTGTCTTCTGAAATCTCAAATCTTAAATCTCAAATCTGACCTCTGACTTCTGATTTCTGGCTGCTAGCCCCCCATCCTTCCCATCTCCCCCATCCTCCCTACCCTGCCCATTTAGCCAACAAAACTCTCTCTCTTCTTGTGTCTTCTAAAATCTTAGTGCCCTTCGTATCTTAGCGACTTAGTGGTGAATCTTACCTATTTTAACATCAAAACTCATCAAAACATAGTACAAACAGGGTGCAAACATAGTACAAACATAGTACAAACATAGTACAAACATAGTACAAACATAGTACAAACTGGGTATAAACCACATCACTTTTCATCAGAATTCATCCAAATTTCGCCGAATTTCGCACTTTTTTCTTACCCATCTTGCCTAATCGTTACAATCGTTACGCAAAAATAAGCACTTACATCAATTCCCCGCCACCAAAAATAACGACTTATGTTAGCCCGCTCTTCAATGCCCAGCAAAAAGATCAGCTCAGGAGAAAAAGAAGCTTGTCGTAAACAGCGGTATTCGGTAGATTGATAGCCCGATGTGTAAATTTGTCAAATTGTCCGCTTACGCGTAACCGGGTGCCGACGGCACACGAGGTTACTATGGTCCGCCAATGGTATTGTATATTGTGTTAACTCTATGAAAAAGCGTAAGTTAAAAACAAATTCCTATACGGTTAAGTTAACGTTTTTTTTGAGCGGGCTGTCCTTTGCCTTCTTGGTTTGCGGGGGTGGTTGCACAATATTGACCAGCAAGGAGCACCCGGTTGCCGCTTTGCTCAGCAAGCTGGGCGGGAAAAGTGGCTCGCAGGAGTTGCAGGAGCAGTTGCTCAGTCCGGACGCGGACCTGCGGCGGGAAGCGGTGGTAAAGCTGGGCAAAGGCAAAACGGCCAAATGGGAGATTACAGCCAAAATGCTGGGCATTATGGCAACGGGGGACCCGGATGAGCAGGTTCGGGTGGCGGCGGTGAGAACATTGGCCAAGGTCGATAAAAGTGAATCTTTGCTGGAGGTTTTGAAGCAGGCGGCTAAAGACGACAGTTGGCTTGTGCGGACGGAATGTGCGGAGGTATTGGGCAAAAGTGGTGACGACGGGAGCGCGGCGATTCTGCTGGAGATGTTGTCCAATGATAAAAATGCGAGTGTACGCGGTAAAGTGGCCTCGGTTCTGAAGGGTTTTCGTGATCGCAAAGTCATCCGCGGCCTGATTGGTGGTTTGACGGACGCTCAGTTCAGCGTTCAGTATCAGTCGCTCCAGTCATTGCGGCAGGTAACAGGGCAGGATTTCGGTTACGATCAGGTGGCATGGCAAAGATGGTTTTCAGCGACCAGCTTTTTCGACTGAAATGAGTTGCGGATTTTTTGTGGGAGAAACCGATGCAGGCATTGGTGTTGGCTAACGGTAAGGTGGAATATACTCGTTCGTATCCTGAGCCGAAACCTGAATCTGATGAGCTGCTGATCGCGGTCGAATTGGCGGGGATATGCGCGACGGACCTGGAGATTATCAAGGGATACATGGGTTTCTCGGGAGTGCTCGGTCACGAGTTTGTCGGGACGGTGGTCAAGGGGGCGCGGGACCTGATGGGTAAGCGGGTGGTGGCGGAGATCAACTGCGTATGCGGTAAATGTGATATGTGTCATTCGGGCCTGAGCAACCACTGTCGGGAACGGAAGGTAATCGGAATAAAAGGTCACGATGGGGCCTTTGCCGAGTATTTGGCGGTGCCGCGGCGTAATGTGCATGTGTTGGGGAATACGTTAAGCAATGAGACGGCAATTTTTGTGGAGCCGCTGGCGGCGGCGATGCAGATTGTCCAGCAAGTGCCGATCGAAGATCGTCATAAAGTTATTGTGGTAGGTGACGGCCGACTGGGTTTGCTGGCGGTGCAAGTGTTGGCGGCGGCGGGCGGTAAAGGCAATGTGGTACTTTTGGGCCGACATGAGCACAAGCTGACCTTTGCCGAAAAACGTGGTATCCAGGGGATATTGCTGGATGATATGCTGATTAAGCCACAGTGGGATGTGGTGGTGGATTGTTCCGGCTCTCCTGAAGGGTTCGAGACGGCGTGTAAATTGGTGCGGCCGCGGGGCAAGCTGATACTGAAAAGTACGTGGGCGACGGAATCTGTTGGCCGAGCCGATTTCAGGCCGGTCGATATCTCGCCGCTGGTGATTAATGAGGTTACGTTGATTGGGTCGCGTTGCGGACCGTTTGCCAATGCCGTTAACGCCCTGACCGCCAAACAGGTGGAGACCAACGGATTGATAACCTCACGCTTCAAGTTGGCCCAGGGTGTTGAAGCCCTGGAAAAGGCTAAAGAGGCAGAGCAGATAAAAGTGGTTTTGGAGATTTAGGTCAATCGGCGGTTAAGCTGCTGGACGTGGTTTTTGAACTGCTGAAAGGTTTCATGACTGAGACGTTTGTCAAGGGCGGGGAGAATGGTATTGTTGTGCAGGAGCGGTTCGGTCGGATCAATGCCGTACTGGCGGCAGGATACGTCGAAAAGTCTGGTGCCGGGAATAGGGGAATATTGGCAGAGTCGGATTTTCAGTCCCAGTTGGTGAACGCTTTGGGCGGATTGTTCTATTTCGGTCATTTTCTGGCCCGGCAGGCCGGTGAGGATGTATGCCTCTAATTGGGCGGGGCTGAAACCGGCCTTGGTCAGGTGTTCAACAGCTTGTTTGAATTCACGGTCACTGACCTTGTCATCGCTGGCATACTGCCAGCGGGCGGCCTGGTCGGATGATTCGTAACTCAGGCGGATCATTTGGAAATTGTTGGCATACATCAGATGGGCCAGCGGTTGGTTGATAAAACGTATGTGCAGGCCGTTGGGACAGTGAAAATGCAGGGGAAGGTTCAGAGACGATATGGCATGTAAGATGGGGATGATGTGTTTTTCAGACTGGGCCAACAGGGCATCGTCCATAAAAGCGATGTTTTGGCGGATGGCTTGGCCCAGTAGCGGCAGCAGCTTGCGCATCTGGTCGATAAATGCAGCCGGTTCGAGTCGGAGCAGATGCGGCTGTAGGAGTCGGCTGGCACAGTAATCGCAATGGAAAGGGCACCCCAGACTGGTTATCAGCGTAAGGTAGTCAAGTTGGTCGTATAGATCGTAAGCGGGCGCGGGCCAGGCGTGGAATTGGTCGTGGATTACGCTGTAGTCGCGGTTCACGTGGGCAAGTTCGTCGAGCCATTTGAGTGGGGCAAGCATGGTGGCGTCGGTAAAGAGCATGTCAGGCCGGCAGATTCGCCGGGCATGGTCGGGCATGAGCCGGGTATATACTCCGCCCAAGGCGATAGCGGTACCGGGGATGTGGCGGCGGATGAGTTCGATGGTATCGGCAACAGCGGGATACCAATAAGTCATCATGCCGGTAATCAGTACAGCTATCGGTTTATATTGCTGGTATTCCAGGGTGAGGCTCTGGGCGAGGATATCGACCGGCAGGCCGTAACGGTGATAATAGCGGGGTACGTGGGCCAGGCAGGCGGGTTTATCGATGATTTCGCTGTGATATTTGCCGGTGCCGTTGGACTTGGTCCTGACTGGCCCGAAACGTTTTTGTAAAGCCGGATGATTGCGGTCGAGGGCATCGACCATGCGAACATTATAACCGGCGTCGCGTAAAAAGCCAGCTAAGTAGAGCAGGCCCAAGGGTTTGTTGAAAAAGTCATACGCCGCGAAATCATATATCGGCGGATTGACGAGTAATACTGTTTTGTTCGAGATGGTGTATGGTTTGGTCATCGCGGCGACGTTAAATAATGTGAAATTACTAAGTAAAGTGTTGGTATCAAAGAAGATACCAACCCCATTCCGTTGCGCGGCGCCACGGCGGGCGGGCCGGGCTGGTGCACCTGCCTATCTGGCGTGACGGCAGAAGCATTATACCATACCTGCCAAAGGCCTTAAAGCGTTAAACTCCAATGTGTTGCAAGCAAAACATTGAACGAGTAGCGGTTATATTGTAAGTCGTTATTTTCCGATGTCGAAAATTGATGTACTGGATGCCCGATCAAGTCGGGCATGACAATTACAATGCTTATTTGGGTTGTTGAGAATTGATGTAAGTGCTTATTTTACGTTGTTGGAATTGATGTAAGTGCTTATTTT
>CAZICK010000117.1:0-9589 GCA_964537505.1 uncultured Pirellulales bacterium | reverse complement strand
TTACAATAAGTTGTGATATTTTTAAGTGGCGAACTACTTTTGACGCAGGCGTCACGGTTGAATCCACACCGTCAACCCACTTCATAACGCCAATATCAGTTTTGCAAAAATCCAGCTACCAGCTTCCGCTGGAGGGGGTAGCGGTACACGAAGTTACTGTGGTCAGCCGATGGTATTATGTTAACTCACTGAGAAAGCGTAAGTTAGATACAAACTCCTACACGTTCCGGTTATAAAGAGTGAAAGTATGCGGATAGCCTTTGTCATAGACGTGTTTCCCGTCTGCTGCGATACGTTTATTCTGAACCAAATATCAGGCCTGATAGATCGCGGTCACACGGTCGATATTTTTGCTCAGCAACCCGGCGAGACCTCTAAAATCCACTCTGACATAGCTGCATATAACCTTTTCGAAAGAACCGCTTACAGAATACGAATGCCGGAGAATCGTTTTTTACGTGTCCTGAAAGCCCTGGGACTATTGATAACGAGGGTTTTTCGTTATGACAACCCTGGGGCATTGTTTCGCTCGCTGAACGCTTTTAAGTATGGCAGGAACGCCAGTTCACTGCGTTTGTTCTACGAGATTGCGTCACATGGCGGCAAAGGTCCGTACGACATCATCCACTGCCATTTTGGGCCTAACGGGCTGTTATGGTCCCTGATGCGCAAACTCGGTGCTATTGAGGGAAAGCTGATTACGACTTTTCACGGCTGGGACGTTAATGTTTTGCCTGGCGTTCTCGGCAATGATTACTTAAAAGACGTTTTCCAGAACGCTGATTTATGTACGGTCAGTTCCGACTTTATGTGGAAACGTGTTAAGTCGTTAGGCGCCCATGACGACAAGTTGATAAAACTGCCCGTCGGCGTTAACACGCGTAAAATCGCTTTCTCGCCCAAACGAGTAGACAAAAAGCAACCCATAATCATATTGACCGTTGGCCGACTGGTCGAGGTTAAGGGAATTGAATATTCGATCAGGGCCGTGGCCCGGGTATTACCGGCACATCCCAATATTCAGTATCTGATAGCAGGTGATGGTCCTTTGCGTATGGACCTGGAAGACCTTGCCGGGCAATTGGGGATCGCCGGTCAGGTTCGGTTCCTGGGCGCTCAGACGGAAGAGGAGATTATCGAGCTATACGCCAAGGCTCACATTTTTATTCTTGCCGGAGTTGTCGCATCTGACGGAGCTGAGGAAGCACAGGGAGTGGTTCTGCTGGAAGCTCAGGCCGCGGGTATTGCGGTCATTGCCACGCGCGTCGGCGGTATTCCCGAGAGTGTGTCGGACGGCAAAAGTGGAATTTTAGTGCCTCCGCGCAATGTCGAGGCCCTGGCGGAAAAGCTCAGTTATTTGATTGAGCATCCTGAAACCCGGCTCGAACTCGGCCGAGCCGGACGAACTCACGTAGAAACCAATTTCGACAGTGACAAACTAAACGACAGACTTGTCGAGATTTACCGGGAACTGCTGCAAAACGGCTGAATTGATCGTTTCCTTTACCACAGTAGTTGTAATCTATGTTCACGACCCACATTCTTATTTGGCCAAGATGTTCCCCTCAGCGGCTTCTCCCCAATCTTCTGCCCCCTCAACCTGCACATCGGTTTTATAACCACTCTGGAGGGAGACGTTTTTGAATTCAACACATTCGTATGGTCTGGTCTGAAATCTAAATTCCTTGACCTTTGACAGTTCAAGATCAAAGTTTACCGTTGTCTGCCGAATATTATCAGTAGTCGCGGCAGATCTATTTCTTGTGGAAGCAGTATAAATTTTATCTTCAAGATCAATTGCAATAATTCTACTGTCATATTCAAGATGGCTGTCGGAAACAGTTATTGTTGTTCCGTTGGCGGTTTGTTGAGGCACGGAAAATACTACTCCAGCGAAAGACTCTGGAACGCTATTCTTAATAGCAACAGCCACATTTCCCCAGGGTCCCGCTGCGATATAAAGACGCAGATCAAGTTTTTCTTGTTTACTCGGACACACGATTGCTATTGATTTAATATCATCTACAATTTGCCCGTTTTCCCGGCGCCGCCCTCCCCACCAAAGGCCCTTTCCGTCAACTCTCTTGACAGGGGCTTCCCAGGCGGGGCCACTAGTATTCCCACCTAATTTTATCGCCAGTTCGATTTTACGAATGTCCTCCCCGGCTATACTCATGATGTCGTTATCAGAACCATCATAAGGTGGTTTAGCTAAGACGGTTCCATCCGCCTGCCACCAGGATTGATCCCCTTTCGAAGGATAATCGGCAACTCCCACCAACTCAACCGTCACGCCGCTGGGTAGCGTGGTGGAAAAATGATTCTTTGCTTCAACAAGCCCAATACCTTCCCCCTCAACCTGCACATCGGTTTTATTCTTTTCTTTAGTTGCTTCAACCGAGCCGGCTAGATACAAATCCTGCTCAGTTGTTTTACCGGGAATTAACTCGACAGGCACCGGATCGTTCCGTTGCTTTACCTTATCGTGCCAGGCATAGATGTGCCATTCGCCTGGCATCAGGTTCTCAAAACGATATTGTCCGTCTTTGTCCGTAAGCGGTTCCTTGTAATCGGCACTCATCGGCAAGACCCACCGACCTCCTTCATATACGCATGATAATCCAATTTTTGCACCGGCGACGGGCTGACCATTGATGTCCCGGACACGGCCTTCCACCGCACACGTGGACTTCGATAGATCAATCACTATATCACCCACCGCCTGGCCGTTGTCAATCTTGATAAATTGCGCTGCCAGCACATCTTTGATGGGTGCTGACGGATAAAGCTCACCTGGTTTGCGCCAGGTATCCCACTTACCGTCATCCACTTCACCTTGTGTCGGACCGGTCCACGGATAATAGAGTAAGTGATTTCCCGGTGGAACATCCATGCGAAAGACGCCATTTTCGTTTGTGATTGCGCGCAGGTGATTGGTGGTATGTGAACCAGACCGTGGATATTGAACATGCGTTGACAGCGACAATGGAGCGCCGGCTAATGGTTTGCCGTCACGGTCAAGCACAGTTCCTGCAATACTACCCAGGCGAAACAGTTGTATCGTTCGATCATCGGGAAAGTATGTGCCGTCTATACGGTGCACGAAATCAACATGATCGCGAGTGTCAAACTGTGGAGCCGTGATATTTGTAAAGGATCCAGATTCGCCCGGCTCAATATACGGAATGACAAAACTACCGTCTTTCCCTGTTTTGATTGTTTGACGCCCTTCTATTTTCTTTTCTTTTATGTTCCACCGATAAAATCCCATCGTCGCACCAGCTATGCCCTTGCCGCTGGAGTCAACAACCCAACCAACCACTGCTTCTTCAGCCTTTGTCGTCCCCTCAACCTGAACATCAGTTTTTTTAACTTCAATTTCGACATCGGTTTTGTGGCCGGGCTGGAGGGAGACGTTTTTGAATTCAACTGTTTGAAATTCCTGCGTTTGTACTTCGACAGACTCTATGTCGTCAGCAGAAATGTCGAATTTTGCTGTAATAACTCCAGCCCAATTCATAGTCTTACCCCTCAATGACTTGGGATGATAAAGCTTACCGGATTTATCTTTTGCAATCACCCGAACCTCTTTGTCATAAATACGATGAGTAACGTTAGCAACTGCATAACCTTGTTCGCCCGTGCTAACGCTCAAATCCAGTTGGCCCGTATTCATTCCGCTGTTCGTTACAGGCGACGTCACCCGTGCGTGCCACTGCCAGTCAACTTCTGTTCCACAAGCAATATTTATATCAACTTTGTCCAACCCATCTACAACAGGTATCATTGCGTACACGCAATCTTCCGAATACGCTGCTGCTTTCTCAATATCCCGCTTCATATCATAAGGGCCAAAATATCCAGGCATCTCATCTGTACGAATTATCTTACTAACAGCCTTGCCCGGACCGCTCAGACGATAAACTATTTCAAACATTCGTAAATCGTTATACGCTTCCCTGTTATTGAGCTTGGCATAAGGCATTACTTTAAGCAAACTTCCATCAGCCCGCCACCATTGCTTGCCTTCGCTGGGATGTTCACAAACGCCTATTAACTCAACCGTCACGCCGTTGGGTAAAGTCTTTTTGAAGCCTGAGTTCTCTGTTTTGGTGCTGATTTCGATGTGTTTGCGAATCAGCTTTATCAAGCGGGGATGATTCTGATCGATTGCGTTATCCAGCGGGGTTTTGCCCATTTTATCTACTGCGTTCACCTCGGCACCGCGGATGATAAGCAGTTCGGCAACATCCCAGAAACCTTTCCATGCGGCCCCGTGCAAAGGTGTGGACTGTGAATCGTTCGCGGCGTTTATATCGGCACCGTTGTCTAACAGGAATCTTACCATATTGATCCTGTTACCGTAAACTGCAAAACAGAGAGGCCTTTCACCGTCGGGGCCTCTGGAGTTAACGTCGATTCCATCGTGGATGAATTGTTTTACCGCCTTTAGGTTTCCCTTGAATGCCGCCATGTGTAATGTCGATGGCGGATTGTCGAAGAGCGGAATGTCGTTGAAATTACCTTTTGCCATCGGCAAAAGAATTGCAGATGTCAAGATTACTGCAACAAGCCCTGTAAGTCCCAGTTTGGCGGATTTGGGTATCGGTCTGGTAACGATGTGTTTGATACGGGTTTTCAATGCGGATTTCGATTCTACCACGCCAATCAGACGCAGGCTTAAAGCTGGACGGCGAAAGATGAGCTTTGACACGTTAAGCAGTGTGTCTGGGTAATCCTCGGCTTGCGAACCCATCGCTACCAATACCATTTCATCGACCGCTTGTTCGCGAACCTTGCGAATAAGCGAATTAGCCAGCCACAGCAAAAGGTTATAGAAGTAAAGAATCTGTAAAGCCGTCTGAATGAAACTAACCCATAGGTCGCCGCGCCTGATATGAGCTAATTCATGCAATAAAACAGCCCGCAACTGCGGCTCAGTCAGTTTATCAACCAGCCCATGCGGAATAAGAATAACCGGCCTAAATAAACCACAAACTGAAGGGCTGGCAGCATTGGGTGAAAGTCTGAGCATGATCCTTCGTCGCATTGCCATCTGCCGGGAGCACTGACTGAGTGCGTCGCTCAAGGGATCGCCGACATCATCGGACTGGCTAATCAAGCATTTAACGAATATCAGTCTCTGCAACAACAGCACTGCCAGCACAATAACACCCACTAACCAAACGGCCAACACTATTGACTGCCAATTCATCGCAGTAGGATGTACTATTTCTGGCGGCGCGGCAGGGAGCCCTGTGGCCGATTTCTCTGTTGACCGGCGAGATTCATATCCACCCACAGGCGGCAATGATGGTACAACAACAGTGTCCATCGGCTGGGATGCAGGTAGTTCCTTCACTTTCTCAATCGCCACTTCAGGTAATCTATCAGCGACCCAATATCCCAGGCCGGTTGGCGAAGTCAATGAAGGTGGAAGTACAAGCTTGACCAGTACCAGCATCCAGATACCATAGCGGACAACCGCCCTGACCTTCCTGCGCAAAACCAAGTCCAACCCAAACAGTATGATGATAAGAATGCTGGATTGAATCAACATAGGCCAGGCAAAATCCACAAAAGAATTGCCTGCAGAGTTAAGATACGATATTATGTTTTCCATGACACCGATTCCTGATTTTGATTTTTGACGATTCTGTCCTGGTTATGTTTTTTTACTCGGTTTGCGACTCTTTATGATCCGTTCCAACTGGGCATAGTCCGCATCGCTGAACTCATTGTTCTCGACTAAGAACTGCATCATCGGAGTGAGCGACTCGTTGAAGGCGCGTTTTAGGGTTCTCATGATCTCGCCTTTTTTGGCTTGCGCGGGCGTGATGGCGGCATTGTAAAAATGAAGATTTCGTATCTTCTCCACTTTCAACAGGCCCTTATTGACCATCCGGTCCATCATGGTTTTGACTGTGGTATAAGCCCAACCTTTTTGTGATTTCAAGGTTTCCTGGACATCCGGGGCGGTACAGGTCTGGCTATCCCAGACGACCTGCAAGATCGCCCATTCGTTGTCGGTCATTTGCGGATTTGGTTTAACCATAACTTTCTCCTTACATCTACATATAATCACTATACTCTACATTAGTAGATATGTCAAGTAGAAAAATATTATTTTTCGGATTTTTTTCAGAAATTATCATCCAGAATTGGGTTATCCCCAAGGCAATTTTTCGTGTTGTAACAGCAGTGAGTATTTGTTAGCCTTGGTACAAACAGGCAACTGCCGTGAGAATAGAAGGTTAGCTTAACATAGGAGTAAAGAATGTTTTCTGCAAATGTATATATCGAAAGAAGAAAGCGGTTAATAGAACAGGTGGGAGATGGTCTGATTTTGTTTTTGGGTAACGAAGAAAGCCCGATGAATTATCCCGACAATCCGTATCTTTTCCGGCAAGATAGTTCGCTTTTGTACTTTTTTGGGCTGGATTTTCCCAGTTTGGCATCGGTTATTGACATAAATGAGGACGAAGTGACCATCTTTGGCAATGATTTGACGGTCAATGACATGATCTGGATGAAACCTCAGCCGCCCATCAGCCATCGCAGCCGTGAAATCGGTGTCAACAAAACCTCGCCGCTGGACAAACTGGAAGGCGTGCTCAAAAGGGCCGTCGGTCAGGGCCGGAAGATTCATTTTCTGCCGCAGAGCCGGCCGGAAAATGTCCTGAAGATTCAACAACTATTGGGCATACATCCATCGGTTATTGGGGACTATGTTTCCGTAAAGCTGATAAGGGCGGTGGCGGCGCAGCGGTCGCTCAAAACAGAAGAAGAGGTCGAACGGATCGAAGCGGCACTCGATATTTCCTACCAGATGCATACCGAGTCGATGAAGATGTCGAAGCCGGGTGTCTGGGAGATGGAAGTAGCCGGGGCCATCGAAGGAATAGCACTGGCCAGGGGAGGAAGAATATCTTTTCCGATTATCTTCTCCATTCACGGAGAGACGCTGCATAACCATTATCATGACGAGATCATGCAGGCTGGAGATATTATCGTGCATGATTCGGGAGCGGAATCACCGCTGCACTATGCCAGTGATATTACCAGGACCATTCCCGTGGGCGGTAAATTCACCGATCGGCAAAAGGAGGTCTATAATATTGTTCTGGATGCCCAGGAAAAAGCGATGGCGGCGATGGCGCCTGGGGTGGAGTTCAGGGATGTTCATGTACTGGCTGGTAAGGTGCTGGCCCAAGGGCTCAAAGGACTGGGACTTATGAAAGGAGATGTGGATGAGGCGGTACACGCCGGGGCACATGCCCTGTTCTTCCAATGCGGTCTGGGACACATGATGGGACTGGATGTACATGACATGGAAGACCTGGGCGAACAATATGTCGGCTATACCGACACGATCAAAAGAAATCCACAGTTTGGAATATGCTCGTTGCGGATGGGTAAGGCGCTGGAGGTGGGTCATGTGATGACAGTGGAGCCGGGTCTTTATTTTATTCCGCAATTGATCGATCAATGGAAAGCTGAAGATAAACTGTCGCAATTTATCAATTATGGCGCGGTGGGAAAATACAGAGATTTCGGCGGCATCAGGTTGGAAGATGATGTACTTGTGGTCAAAGACGGTTGCCGCATACTGGGCAAACCTATCCCCAAGACCATTGAAGAAGTTGAAGCGATCTGTACCGGCTAGATTGCCACAATTGTCAGCGAATAGTTGACAGTATAGGGTAAAGCTCATCCTTGTATATTGGTAACCGTTTACGGGTATTTTGACAATACCTGTTTTCAAAAACCTCTTATGTCTGAAAGCATCGTCCGAACAAACAAAGCCCTGCTATTTTTTCTCGTAAATCCAACCAGATGAGACGTTCAGCGTAAAACCTAAGGTGTCGGATAATGTTTAGTAAGCAGTTAAATGGAATCCGCTAAATATGAAATGAATCATAATATTGATAAAAAATTAAATAGTAGCAAAAATCGGATAATGATTATGACTGTTTTGTTGATTGTGGCAGGAAGCTGTTGCGTTTTGGCAACTGACGCTGCACCAAGCGGCGATTCAGTACGTTCTCTGCAGGTTGAACTTGCGGGTCAGGAAAACAATTCTATCAAAATCTCGTGGCCGGGAATCGGCACTTGGTTTTGGGTTGCGAAAGAATTCAGGCCTGAGGGATATAAGCGGTTTATTGATCTGTACGAAAAACATTCGAACATTCGTTTGCTCGCGACTTCCATACGGCATCCGGTCTGGGTGACAGACCCTGAAGTTCATGATCAGATCAAAGCGGCAGCCATATACGCTCGCGCACATGATATGGCCATGGTGATGGATATGGATGTCCGGCTGGCGCGACAGGCATTTATGGACAAGTATCCAGATGAACTGCAGGAACTGGTCGAACTTCGCGAGGTGGCGCTGAAAGAGTCAGGAAATGTCACGTTAAAGATAGGGTCCCAGGATTTTGGTGATCATTACACGTTCTGCAGTGAGAACTACCGGTCGGTTTCAGGCCGGCTGCTGCGTGTGTATTCTTATTCCGATTCCGATGGTGTAGATGATGTTCAGGAGATTACTCGCCGCTGTAAGGTCGAGCAGGCTGACAGGAGTGCTGTGCAGGTCTCCATTACCTGCAGATCCCTGGACAAGGGGCGCAAGGCCTGTGTGATGGCGGCATTTAAGTTATTTACGCCGGATGTGTTTGCGCCACATCTGGTGGAGTTTGAGAAAGTAATTCTTCAACAGTATGCCGATGTCCCCCTTGCTGGTGTCTGTAAAGATGAATGGGGTTTTCCAGGGCGTTTCAGTCCGTCATCCAGTGACCTTTGGTATTCAGAAGCCATGGCTGATGCTTATGCAAAACGTCGTCCGTGGCACGATCTAAGCAGAGACTTGTTTCTTATGTTTAAGGGAGAAAAAGGTAGGACAGGGGCGCGAGCAGCGGCGATTAACAACTATATGCAGATGTGTTGGCAGCGCAATGCTGAGGTTGAAAATCAATATTATCGTTCAATAAAGGAAGTGTTCGGCACCGGCGCCATGGCGGCGACGCATCCGACCTGGTTTCCTTTTCCGGGCAAGAACGAGATATTCAAGAACGGGCTGGATTGGTGGGCGGTCAAGCGGGACCTGGCGCAAACGGATGAAGGAACGCCTTATTGTGTGCGTACGGCCTTGAGCAAGAAATGGTACAGCCCGCTCTGGTACAACATGTACTATCACAGTAAGATAGACTCCTATGAAACCGAAATGTGGCAAAGCGTGCTCGGCGGTGGACGGCTGGATTACCACCAGTTATTTCCCGCTGGCAATTGGCAAAGGGATCCGGAATGGATTAAAGGATTGCTCAAGAGCAACTTAATGCGGGTCGAAAGTCGTATTCAGTTGTTGAACTATATTTCCACCAAACCCATCGACTGTCCCGTGGCCGTGATCTTCGGGCATCCGTCAGCACTTAACTGGGCCGGGCCGGGATTTGCCGATGTGGGATTGAAAGTCACCGATAAGCTATGGAAGGCGGGCTTATATGCTGATCTGATCCCCAGCAGTGAAATATTGGGTTCCTCATAAGAATCTGTACATGGATATGCCAAAAAATGACTGGTTTCTTCATGG
>CAZICK010000116.1:0-9764 GCA_964537505.1 uncultured Pirellulales bacterium | reverse complement strand
GTTGAATGAGGTGAGTTATTTAAAAATATCAGGCGACCATTGACCTGATTAGAAAATTAGAAAGGTTTTAAAGCGGGGCGACCACAACAGTCGCCCCGCTTTCCTTGCTCTGCGTATTATTTTTTCTTCCCCCTCGTGCCTTATGCCTTTCAATGCCTTTTTTATTTTCCTCTTCACAACCCCCGCCTCAATAGCCGATTTGTTCTTGCTTTGCGCATGCCTGCCGCATAATACAATCAAAAACATCGCACGAGTTTTATTTTTACAAAACTTTGCGATTTGTTGCATAAGGCTGATACTTACGACCGTATAAATGAAAAATATCGGTCAAAGGTGGCTTAACGTGCAAAAAATGGATAAAATTATTGACTCGTGACTCGTAAAAAAGGTTGAAGTATTACGGAGAAATATGTATCCTGCATCCATAATGTGCGATTTCGCTTATGCGGCTCTACGTTTCGCACTTTTTCTTGTGTGTTGCTTATGCGCAAGGCCGCAGCGGTAGCTATATGATATTACTATTTTTATAAGGAGATGTAACGTGCGGCCAACTGTTCGATTTTTAACGGATGAACTCATCAAGCAGATTATTGACGAAGCGATCAGCCTCCTGAGTACACTGGGGGTGGAACTAAACAACCCGCCGGTTATGGAGATGCTGGCCGAGCACGGCGCCAGGGTTGATATGGATAAATCGCGTGTGTTTTTCACTGGCGATATGATCGAGAAGGCGATAAAAACGACGCCATCCTCGTTTAAGCTTTATGACGTCATGGGAAATGAGACGCATGATTTTTCCGAATACAATGTGTATTTTACCCCTGGGTCCACGGCTTTGAACGTTCTCGACTGTAAGACCGGCCGAATGCGCAGGCCCCTCACATCGGACTATATCGATTTCGCCAAACTAATCGGTCAATTGAAGTATATCACCTCTGCCAGCACGGCATTTATACCGACAGACATTCATGAAGATATTTCCGATAGTTATCGTCTTTTCCTGAACCTGCTTTACTGTGAAAAGCCGGTGGTTACCGGGGCGTTTACCATCGAATCCTTCGACGTTATGAAGGACATTCAGCTTGCCGTTCGTAAGTCGGAAGCGGCCCTCAAGAAGAAACCGCTCACGATCTTTTCCTGCTGTCCGACCTCTCCTCTGAAATGGAGCGACGTTACCTCGCAAAACCTGGTGGACTGCGCCCGCTACTGGATCCCGGTGGAATTCATCGCCATGCCTCTTTCAGGGTTCATTGCCCCTGTTACTCTTACCGGAACCCTGGTGCAGCATACCGCCGAGACTCTCAGCGGCGTCGTCATCGGCCAGTGTGCCAATCCCGGCAGTCCGATTCTGTATGGCGGTTCGCCTGCTATTTTCGACGTTCGCCACGAAACCCCGCCCATGGGCGCCGTGGAAACAATGATGATCGATTGCGCTTATAATGAAATCGGCAAATATCTTAAGCTGCCCACGCAGGCTTATATTGCCATGAGCGACTCAAAACAGCTCGACGCCCAGGCGGGGATGGAAAGCGGCATGGGCGCTACGCTGGCTGCGCTTGCCGGAATCAATAGCATTTCCGGGCCGGGCATGATCGATTACGAAAGCTGTCAATCGCTGGAAAAGCTCGTTCTGGACAATGAAATGTGCGGTATGACCTATAGATTGATAGAAGGAATTACGCCCAAGGAAGATTTTCCCGCTTTGGGTATTTTTCAGGAACTTCTCCGTGAAAAACATCTGCTCATTGCCGATCACACGCTACGTTATCGCGACCGGGAATTCTTTTTACCAGGCCCTGCTATCGACCGGGCCAATCGAGCCCGCTGGCAGGCACAGGGTTCTCCCAACCTTGCACAGCGAACTAACCGTGAGGTGCAAAAACTGATAAATGACTATCAGCCTTCTCGGTTACCGAACGATGTCAAAAAAGAACTGATAAAACTTATGGAAAGCGAAGCTCGTCGTCACGGACAAGATCATCTGCCCGAGCGAACGCCATAGGCCAAGAGCAAGCCCCTGTTTGTATGGGTAGGATGGTAAGTAATATCGAAACCGCGTGTTGTAAGACCGAGTCAGAGGCCGGTTTGGCAAGCTCGGAGTCTAATTGAAAGGGCGATGGCGATGAAAAAGAAAGTTAATCGAAGAGATTTTTTGCAGTTGACGGTGGCCGGCGGCGCTGTTTGCCTGGCGGGTATTGGTTGTCAGGGGCCGATCGCGGTCAGGGGGATGGAAGGTCCGAGGCTTATCAGTGCGGGCTGCCGAAGGTCAAAAGTTAAGGTTGCCCGGATTTATATGGGGACCTCACACGGTCTTTGGCCTAAACCAACACTGGATCTTAAGAGCGAGATACAGGTTTACGATCGCGAGTTTGCGAAGTTGAAGGATGAGTTGGCTGATGTGGAATTTGTCGTGGATGAGTTGGTTAGTTCTCGGGATGATGTCGCCCGGATCAAAAGCAAGTTGCAAGATGTTGACGGTATTCTGGCGATACATCTCAACCTCGGAACAAGAGGGATTTTAGATGAGATTCTCGGTGCAGGTAAACCGACGATGGTTTTTGCTGTTCCGTATTCCGGGCATGAATGGGTTGGGTTCGGTGCTTTGCAGAAAGAAGAGCTTGGCGCCAAGCTGGAATGTATGCTCACCAGTGATTACAAGCAGATGGCAGTTGCCATCAGGCCGTTTCGTGCGATTCATCATTTGCGAGAGGCCAAAATACTCAATCTCGCAACAGATTCGTTTGCTAAATACGCCCACGAGGTAAGAAATAAATTTGGGACCGAAATTAAACAAGTCAAACTCAAACAGGTGATCGATCTGTATAATGCGGTCGATGACGGCCAGGCCCGGACGTTGGCTGACCAATGGGTTAAAGGAGCTGTTAAAGTTGTAGAGCCGCCGCGGGATGAGATATTCAAGTCGTGCAAACTGGCGCTGGCGTTGGAAGAGTTATTGGCTCAAGAGGACGCCACCGTAATGACTGTTGATTGTTACGGCTCCATGTACAAGCCACTTTGTCAGGACTATGCTTTTCCCTGTCTGGGTTTTGTCAGGCTGAATAATATAGGTCTGGGCGGTATTTGTGAGTCGGATTTGCAGTGCGCTATGACGCATATTCTGTATCAGGGATTGGTCGGGAAGCCCGGTTTTATCAGCGATCCGACGATGGATGAATCGAGCAACAGTATTATTCTGGCTCATTGTCTGGGAACCACCAAGATGAATGGTCCGGATGAGCCTGGTGAGCCGTACAAGTTGCGCACTATTATGGAGCGTCAGGAAGGAGTAGTGCCACAAGTGAAGATGCGTATCGGGCAAAAGGTTACGCAGGCAAAATTGGTTGGTACCGATCTGCTGCCGTACTTTACTGGTGAGATTGTTGACGCCCCGGTGTCGGTGGAGGCGGACAGGGGGTGCCGTACGAAGATTACCGTTAAAGTAGATGGGGATGCGACGAGGTTATGGAAAAACTGGTCACACGGATTGCACCGGGTGACGTGCTATGGTGATGTGACCAGGGAACTTGCGTATTTCTGCAGATTTAAGGGAATTAGCATGGTAAACGAGGTAGTATGACAGTGATGCAGGTGTTAAGACTGGGTACGGCGCGATTATGCGGAAGGAATTGGGCGGAATAACGAAACAATCAATTTGATTGAGACAGCGGGTATGCGAAGAGATATTGTACATGAAGGTTCCGGTCAACTGACATACGAGATCAGAGAGATTGTGTCGGTGGCTATGGATCTGCAGAAGATGGGCGTTGAGATTACCTGGGAGAACATAGGCGATCCGATCCATAAGGGCGAACGACTGCCGCAGTGGATCAAGGATATCATTATAAAGCTGGTGTCCGAAGATAAGACGTATGGCTATGTTTCTACGCCGGGTGTATATGAGACTCGGCAGTTTCTGGCCGAGCGGGTCAATCAGCGTGGGGGCTGTCAGATTACGGATGATGATATTATATTCTTTAACGGGCTGGGCGATGCGGTGGCCAAGATATTTGGCTTTCTCAAAAGAGAGGCGAGGATCATAGGTCCGTCGCCGGCTTATTCTACGCATTCATCGGCGGAGGCGGCTCATTCGGGATATGAGCATCTGATATACGAACTGGACCCGCAGAAGAACTGGATGCCCGATCTTGACGATCTGGAGAACAAGATAAAGTACAACGACGCCATAGCGGGTATGCTGCTGATAAATCCGGATAATCCAACGGGGGCGGTGTATCCGCGAGCGTTTTTGGAGAAAATGATCGATATCGCCCGGCGGTATAAGGTGTTTGTAATATGCGATGAAATTTACGCGAATATTGTCTATAACGGGGCTGAAAGTACGCATCTTAGTGAGATAATAGGTGATCTGCCTGGGATGGCTCTGCGTGGGATATCCAAGGAGTTTCCGTGGCCCGGTTCGCGTTGCGGATGGATCGAGGTTTTCAATCAGAACAAATATCCACCCTTTCGCAGATATATCAAGAGTCTCAAGGATGCCAAGATGCTGGAGGTGTGCTCCACCGCACTTCCGCAATATGCGATTCCACTGGTTATGGGTGATGACAGGTATGCGGAGCACCTGAATCGTCGGAGAAAAATATTTCAGCAGCGGGCTAATGAGGCGTGGGAGATACTTTCGCAAGTGCCCGGAGTGAGCGTTATCAAACCGCAAGGTGCGTTTTATATGGCGGTGCTGTTTGATGATAACACCCTGAACAACGAACAGAAACTGCCTATCGCCGATCCGAAGGTAAAAGGATATATCGAAAACAAAATACATCGTGTCGAAGTGGATAAACGTTTTGTGTATTATTTGCTGGCCTCTACCGGCGTATGCGTTGTTCCGCTGACAGGTTTTTGCTGCAACAGAAAGGGGTTCCGCATAACGCTGCTGGAGGCAGACGATGAGAAACGGCGATGGACGTGGCAGACCATTGCTAAAGCTATCACGCAATATTTGAACTCAGCGTAACGTAAGTGGATGAGTGGGTGACAGTGGAGGAGTGGGGTAAAAAGAATAACTATAAGAGTGACTCCAACGTCGAGAATATGGGTGAAATTAAAATAAAATCCGTCGAATATGGCTCGAAGGACTATGGCGAGGCTATAGATATTCGTTATGAGATATTGCGCAAGCCGCTGGGGTTGATCTTTACTCAGCAACAACTGTTGGCTGAGCGGGGGCAGTATCACCTGGTGTGCAAGGAGGGAGACAGGGTATTGGGGTGCCTGGTGCTGATGCCGCGGAGCGATACGCAGGTTCAGATGAGACAGGTGGCAATCCTGGAGGACTATCGTGGCCGGGGACTGGGTGGGTCGCTGGTGTGGTGTTCGGAAGAATATGCTATGGAGCTGGGCTATCAGGAAATGATTGTCCATGCCCGGGAGTCAGCGGTGGGATTTTATGAGAAGTTGGGCTATGCCAGGGTGGGAGAGTGTTTCATCGAGGTTGCTCTGCCCCATTGGAAGTTGGTAAAGAAATTGGCAAGAACAGGCCGCGTAGCGAATACCAAGAGTTGATGTGGAGAAGTTCGTATGAATTGTCCGGCATGTTTCCTTGTGTCATCGCCGGGTTTATTGTAATATGGCAAAATAGAAAATCGGCATTTTTTATAGGTGGTGAAGGATTTTGCAACTTCTCAAGGAAATTTCGGAACTGTCGCACAAATTCGGGACGGTAGATTATGTCAGGGGTGGTGGGGGCAATACGTCGGCGAAGGACGATGAGACTCTATGGGTCAAACCCTCGGGGGTATCGCTGGCTGAGTTGACATTCGAGACATTTGTCGCTATGGATCGAAAAAAACTAGCCCGATTATATCACGTTGCTGCACCACCGGAGCCGAGCGTTCGAGAATCGCTGGTCAAAGATATTATGGCTGCGGCGGTAAGGCCGGGTAGTTCCGGCCGGGCATCGGTCGAAGCTCCACTGCATAATACCTTTGACGGGCGTTTTGTGGTGCATACGCATCCAGCCATCGTCAACGGGATGACCTGCGCAGTCAATGGGGCTGAGGTTTGCCGAGGTTTGTTTCCGGAGGCGTTATGGATAGAATATACGGATCCGGGATATACACTTTGCATGAAGGTGCGTCAGGAAATTGAAGCGTATAAAAGTCATCATGGCCGTGAACCAAGTGTGGTTTTTCTGAAGAACCATGGGGTTTTTGTGGCGGGAAATTCCCCCGATGAGATTCGCCGGAGTTACGCGGACATTTTCCAGACCCTCAAGAAGGAGTATCAAAAAGCCCATATATCGACTCGACTGGACATTGGCGATCTGCCCGAGACGGATAAGATCGACAAGGCCAAAAAACTCCTGCGATCTGCCTCTTGTGAGCAGGAAACCACCTTTATCACTGCTTGTGGGGCGTTTGATCCAGCGGATGGACCAATCTCGCCGGACCATATTGTCTATTCCAAGGCGTTTCCTCTCTTGGCTGAACCTACACAAGAAGCGATGAGAGATTTCGTGGTCCGGTATGGATATACCCCTGGTGTAATTGTTTGGGATGGTGTAGTATGTGGACTAGGGACAAGCCAAAAGATCGCTGCTCTGGCTCTGGAATTGGCCCAGGATGGAGCTTTGATAAAACAATTGGCCGAGGCGTTCGGCGGGATTCGGTATATGACCGATGAGGCGATTGGCTTTATCGAAAAATGGGAAGTTGAGAGCTATCGCAAAACTCAAATTTAGGCATTCGGCTGACAGGAGAACAACATGACGACCGAAAACCAGATTGAAAGTGCATATTTGCTTGCCCGCGAACGGTACTCCCAGATGGGCGTGAATACGGATAAGGTGCTGGAGCGGCTGGCTAAAATAGCTGTTTCCATTCAGTGTTGGCAGGGTGATGATGTGGGTGGCTTTGAAAGGCCCATGACGAAATTGGCCGGCGGCGGCATTATGACAACCGGTAATTATCCGGGTAAAGCACGGACGGTCGATGAACTGCGTGACGATCTGGACCGGGTCTTGAGCCTGATCCCGGGTACGTGCCGACTGAACCTTCATGCGAGCTATCTGGAAAACGGTGGTAAATATGTCGAGCGGAACGAAATCACGCCGGAGCATTTTCAGGGCTGGATCGACTGGGCCAAATCGAAGGGGTTGGGCCTGGATTTCAATCCGACCTACTTTTCCCATCCCAAAGCTGACGATGGTTTTACGCTCAGCAGTGCCGATGAGGGGATCCGCCGGTTCTGGATCGAGCATGGGATCGCCTGTAGAAAAATATCAGCGGAAATGGGACGGCAACTGGACAGTTGCTGTGTGATGAATGTGTGGATACCGGACGGTTATAAGGATACGCCCGTGGATCGAAAAGGTCCGCGTGAAAGGCTGGCACAGTCACTCGACACGATTTTCGCGGAAAAACCCGATCGCGATCATCATCTCGATGCCGTGGAATCCAAGCTGTTTGGGATCGGTTCGGAAAGTTACGTGGTCGGCTCGCACGAGTTCTACCTGGGTTATGCCGTCAGCCGGGAGATACTGCTGTGTCTGGACACCGGACATTTTCACCCCACCGAGATAATCTCGGACAAGATTTCTTCGGTTTTGCAATATCTCGATGAGATTCTTTTGCATGTCAGCCGACCCATGCGCTGGGACAGCGATCACGTCGTTACGCTTTCTGACGAGCTTCGAGCTATTGCCGAAGAGCTTGTCAGGGGTGATTTTCTCGAACGCGTTCATATTGGCCTGGATTTTTTCGATGCCAGCATTAATCGTGTAGCGGCCTGGGTTATCGGTACGCGTTGCATGATGAAAGCACTGCTTATCGCTATGCTGGAACCGACACGGTTACTGTGGAAGTTTGAACTGGACGGTGATTATACCTCTCGCCTGGCAAAGTTGGAGGAACTCAAGACAATGCCTTTTGGAGCAGCCTGGGATTATTATTGCCTTAAGCATAACGTTCCAGCCTCTGACGAATGGCTCAATGAAGTTAAAGATTATGAGAACAAGGTGCTTTCCAAAAGGAAATAAACGACAAACCATTGCCGTCTTTAAAAGTGAACATGGATAATGAATCGTTATGAGTACATAATATCTTATACTAAAGAAAACTGCGCCCGTAGCTCAATTGGATAGAGTCGCGGACTTCGAATCCGAAGGTTGCAGGTTCGAGTCCTGCCGGGCGCGTTGCCATAAGTCTTTATTTCCCAAGCAGTTATGACCATTGGCTTTTTTCTGTGTTTGCCTAAAAAGTGCCAGCGTTGAGTAAAACGTTGAGTAAATCTTCAAATCCCCAGTATTGCCATTTCCCCGCGGGTGTCTGTTAATCCTGCCGTTGCCATGCTTTCCCGGTCCGTGGCTGTATGTCGCGGATGTCCGAAACCGGATTCCATCTGTTGATGTGTCAGTAAATTATCCACGATAGGCAGTTTGCTATTAAGATACAATTCCACAAATTGGCTGTTGACATGATGTCATAGTGGGGCAAAAAGGGACGCTCTCAAAAGGAGTAAGAAGTCAAGATTGCCGGGGCGAAAAGATGGGAAAATCAGGAACACGTACACACAACCTCACTCAGTTTCACAAACAAATTTTGCGGAAGTCGGTTATCATGCAAATAGTACGACGGAGAGGATTCTTATATAGGTAAGGCGAAAAACAAGACTATATCAAACAATCAATTATGGCTCTAATCGAGGTTGCTGGAGAGTAACAAAAAAGGTAGAATCCTTAATGATTTCGGCAAGAAGCAAGGACGGAAATATGGGCAGATATTATTCAAACGCAAAAGAAATCGTCGAAAATACAACCAAACTTAGCATATTTAGGCTGAAAGAGTTTGGTTTGCTGTGTGACTATGCCGCTATGACTTTGACTTGGAAAAGCAATTTGTCCGAGCATAAAAACTCTATCGGCATATTAGTTGATACTGAAAAGCTATATGCAAAAGTCAATTACACTATCACAGACCGACACTCAGGCGAAAAAACTCACTATGACTACAAAATCAGCCTTACGACAACACCTTGTAATTTCGGGGGTGTTCGGTATTGGTTTATTTGTCCGTTGTCTGTGAATGGCGTGTACTGCGGACGCAGGACAGGGATGCTTTACCTTGCTTCGGGTGGACATTATTTCGGTTGTCGGCACTGTTATAATCTGTCCTATGTAAGCCGAAATGAAAGCCACTTATTAGGTCGAATCGGCCAACTGGGGTATCTATTAAAAGTCACAAGACAGTACAAAGAACTCCACAAGCAGATAAAACGCTGGACTTGGAGAGGCTGCCCGACAAAAAAAGTGCGAAGACTGAAAGCCCTTGAGAGGAAGATTGAATGGGGAGAGGTGATTCTATATCCTATAGGACAAAACGGCCAAAACTATGAAAAATGGAACCGTACCGAACACCTATAAAAGATCAGGCTGAACCGGAAAATATGAGGGAAATATAGGAACACGCGCACACAGGCCCTTCTGTTTTGAAAAACAAAAAGTTATGGCGAACATAAAATTTGAGGTATAATGTGGGTATGATGACTGATGAAAAAAGTAAAAGTCAGCAGTCCAGGAAACAGATATTTTTGTCCTGCCTGCGTATAACCGGTAATGTGCGTGCAGCAGCAACGGCAGCAAAAATCGGTCGAACTACTCACTATGACTGGCTGAAATCAGACACGGACTACGCTAAAGCCGTTCAGGACGCCATAGACGAAGCTATCGACGATCTGGAGGCAGAGGCTATCCGCCGGGCCAAAGACGGTGTCGAGGAACTGGTATTGTACCAGGGCAAGCCGGTTATGGT
>CAZICK010000115.1:0-10368 GCA_964537505.1 uncultured Pirellulales bacterium | reverse complement strand
GGCAAAATAACTCCGCATATCCAATCCACGCTCCAATTCCTTAAAACCCGCAAACGCCGTCAAAATGTTCTTTCCCGTCTTACTGCCCTTAAGTCTCATGAAGCACCTCTCATTCTTGAAAGAATTATTAGCCTAAAAATCTCGGAATTCCACATTGACAAACTTTTTTTACAAATATTCTATCTATATGTTCCAAAGCACTAACCGAGTGCTACATCAAGTGTCATTATGATGGCAAAACCCAGCATATCGCCGATCGTGGCAAAATCAGTACTGCTGTGACGTTGTGACTCGGGGATAAATTCTTCCACTACAACGAATATTATCGCACCGGCGGCAAATGTCAAGGCATAAGGAAGTAGCGGCCCCATAGAGATGACAAGCCAGGCGCCAAGTACGCCTGCCACAGGTTCGACTACACCGGACGCTTGTCCGTACACAAAGGCCTTGAACTGCCCCATACCTTCCCTCCTGAGCGGCATAGAAACTGCCAGCCCTTCGGGGAAATTCTGTAATCCAATACCAATAGCCAAGGCAATAGCACCTAATAACATTTGTTGGCCCGCCGCTGCATCAGTTATATGAGCCACCGCACCAAAGGCAACGCCAACGGCCAACCCTTCAGGGATATTGTGCAATGTGATCGCCATAATCAACAAGATGCTGCGTTGCCAGGAAGTCTTGATTCCTTCCGCTTCGCTGATATCCAGCCCAGCGTGCAAATGCGGGAGTATTTTATCGATGAGGTACAGAAAGCCGCCGCCGGCGAGGAAACCAATCACTGCTGCTTTCCAGTCGCCATCTGACATTTCAATGGCAGGCGCCAACAGCGACCAGAAACTTGCTGCGATCATCACCCCGGCTGCTAACCCAAGCATTCCATCCATAAAGTTCTGATTGACTCGTTTGACAAAAAACACCAGTGCCGCCCCCATAGCGGTAACGAACCATGTGAACAACGTAGCAATCAAAGCCTGTGTGACAGGATTGTATTGCCGGAAAAAGTTAAGCAAATAATTTTCCATTATACCTTATTCCACGTTGACATTTTTACCGTATATCCCAATCCCTCCACAGCAGCCATGAGTCGCTCGTGATCGAGATTATCGCCCATTACAATAGCTCTTCCGCGTTTCAAATTCACCTCTGCCGACCGCACACCTGAACATTCAGCAATCGCGCGTCCGACGCTTTCTGCACAGTGACTACACGTCATGCCTGTAATCAGCAGTTCCAAACGCTGATAATGAGGTGAAATATCGGTGTTGCACTTGTCTTTTTCTGTCTTTTCATGGCTACCGGGTCGGGCCATTAAGTAGGTCATGGCGAGCACCGACACTAACGCAATGGCCCACACGTGGGACAACCAACCGCTCTCCAAATGCGAGTGGGTACTGCTGTCAGGCATTGGCAGCGTTTCTTTCAACATCGGAACCAACCAGTCCAGCAACAATCCGCAGCCAAAGGCACTTACCGCAACGGTTGTAATATACAGTATCGCTGTTCGCCTGCCAAGTAACTTCCATACTGTGGTAAATGTCGCCGCATTAGTGGCAGGGCCTGCGATCAAAAATGCCAGGGCCGCACCAGGCGAAGCGCCAATATGCATAAAACCAGCCGCGATCGGTACCGACGCGGTTGCACACACATATACCGGCACACCTGCCGCCATCAACAGCAGAATTGACAGTACCCCGCCACCGGTGTACGCTGCTAAATGATCCTGCGGTACAATCGCTGCCATCGCTCCTGCAATAAAAATCCCAACCAGCAACGCCAGGCCGATATCCCGCGGGAGAATCACAAACCCATAGCGAAGCACGCGCAACAGAACACTTCGTCCTGTTTTTCCCGCACAACATGATTCGCTACAGGGCGATGGCTTCGACTCATCGCCAACATCTATTCCATTTGGCTCGCCGAAAAATTGCACAATACCACCGCCGATTAAACCGGTGAGCAAAGCGACAATTGGCCGAAAGATTGCGAAGATCGGCCCGAGTAATGCGTAAGTCACCGCGATGCTATCCACACCAGTTTGGGGCGTGGAGAGCAAAAATGCCGTCGTGGCCGCCCGACTTGCGCCATGCCGATAAATCGAGGCCGACACCGGGATCACTCCGCATGAACAAAGTGGCAGCGGCACGCCAAATAACGACGCCTTCAGCACAGGTCCAAAACCACGCCCGCCAAGATGACGTTCAACCCACACCGGCGAAATGCACACCGATAGAAAACCCGCCACCAGAAAACCAAACAGCAGATAAGGCGCCATCTGACCTAGTACACCCCAGCTTCCTGTAATTATGTTTATTATGATATCGTACATTTGTTAACTTTCGCACTATTTTTATTCGAACTCAATCACGGCCTTGATTTCATTTGGAGCTTTTTTATCGAAAGCTTCCTGCCAATTGTTCAGCGTATATCTACCAGTGATAATTCCAGATGCTGTTTCAGGGAATTTACCCTTGAACATGCGCAGATAATTAAGACCCATCTGGAAATTTTCACGGGAAGCATTAACTGTTCCCGTGACGGTCTGGTTATATCGCACCAGATTGGCCATGAAACTGTTACCATCAAAGCACATTTCTTGTGGACCACGTGGCACACCGGTAAGTATCAAAATTCCATTTCGACTGAGCAACTCCGGCAGACGAAACATCAACTCCCCCCGACCGACTGCCTCGATAATCAGAAAAAACCCGCCTTCCTTGTCAACAAATTTCCTGTCTTCGTCTCCGGCAATATTCAAATACCGCGAGCCAAAAAACTCGATAAATTCTCGCTGAAAATCACCTTTTTCGCGGCGGCCCAGAACACTCACATCATAACCCTCAACTACAAACAGCAGTGCGGCAAGTATTCCAATTGGTCCATGTCCTGCCACAAGGGCTTTTTCCTTTCTTCCACGAAGCGAACACGCTCCATCGAAACATACACGACCCATAAGCCGTGTTATTACTTCGTAGGCCTTAGTCGAAATGCTCATCGGTTCAGCGAGCACTCCCAGGTCTTCTAAATCATTCGGCACAGAAATGAGGTGCTTCGGCTTATCAACAAAATACTCTGTAAAAAAACCATGGACCTTATGAATACCACGTTCTGTGTATCTGCCTGTATAGCAATAATCGACGTGATCCCCAATACATGCATTACATTGATTGCAACCACGACGAACCTGAACTGCCACAAGGTCGCCCACCTTGAGGTCGGTTTCAGTTTCCGCGCCCATAGACTCCACTCGACCCAGACACTCATGTCCCAAAATCAGAAAGTCTTCTCCCGGTGGGACATCAGGGATCCCCCGGCGAATAATCTCACGATCGGTTCCGCACAATCCGCAACGAATCGTCTTGACCAGAACTTCATCGGCTTTTGGCCTCGGCCTGGGAATATCAATCAATTCCACTGTCGTCGAATTCTTTCGTAAGGCAATCGCTTTCATAGCTCAATTCTCCCATTGTATTTGGTTCAGACAAAAATTTCAGAGTAGTATTGATTTTCACCAAATTATAGACTAAGATTACCGGACAAGCTAAGGCATTCTAACAAAATGGCCAGAAACAGCGATATCGGCACTGAAAAATGCGTTTTCAGGGCCAGGTTTTGATAGAGTTTCTAAACAAAAAAATATTTTACTAAGGAAACAATTATGGCTACTGACAACTTTAACCAGGATCAACCTCAATCTTCCGGCAATGTCCAAAATCCTCAGTGTCCCGTTTGTTCCTGCTTTTCACGCCGTTGGTATTGGTTCGCCATCGTAGCCCTTGGCGTGATCGCAGTCATAATATTTACCAATCAATCCTCTCCCCCGAACGTACCTGACACACCCGCGATCATCTGGGGCCATGACTATCAGGCCGCTCTGGAACAGCAAAAAACACAAAACAAACCCATCTTACTGGCCTTTCATGCCTCGTGGTGCCCTCCATGTCGCGAAATGAAAAAAACTACATATCACAACCCTGAAGTACTTGAAATTTCCAAATCTTTCATTTGCGTAATGATAGATTACGACACACAGAAAAGCCTTGTAGATCAATACAGTATTCGAGCTATTCCCGCTTATGTAATGCTCCGCCCTGATGGCACAACCATTGAATCTTTTGTAGGTTATCATCCTCCAACAGATTTCCTTGCAAAGCTCAAAACAGTCATCCAATAAACAACCACATGTTATAAGCTAAACGCTTATTGTCTCTGTTTTGATAATATTACCCTGTAAATCAATGGTAATATCCTCGAATGTAAGACTCATACCGCTTCGGATTATTGCTTCTTTGGCAATGTGGGTCAAACCAAAACAACAGGGCACCTCTATATGCGCCACCGTCAGGCTATTGGGCAAACCAACCTTGATTATTTCTGACAGTTTCTCGATGTAAGACTGCGAATCATCCAGCTTCGGACAACCAACCGCTATTGACCGTCCAGACAATAAGCGACTGTGGAAATCGCCCATTGCGAAAGGCACGCAATCCGCTGCCAGCAGCAAATCAGCATTCTTAAAATATGACGCATGTGGCGAAACCAGCTTCAACTGTACCGGCCAATGACTCAACTGTGATGGTATTTCAGCATCGATAGTTGAGGTTGTTTTAGACTGCCGATCGAATACTTTAGCCATAGAACCCGGGCATTTGAACCCTTCGTGCGAGTGTTCGTGCTCGTGCGCGAAGGCATCTTGTGACAGACCATCTTGAGCACTGTTGCTCTTGGCTGCCAGGTGTGTTTTTGTGGCTTCTTCATCGAATGCTTCCGCCTGGCGCTGCTCGATGGTAATCGCCCCTTGTGGACACTCGCCAAGACACGCACCCAATCCATCGCAATAAATCTCACTGACCAGCTTAGCCTTGCCATCAATAATCTCGATAGCGCCTTCAGCACAGGCATTAACACATTGCCCACAACCATCACATTTATCTTCATCAATTTTTACTATATTTCGCAGAGCCATGTCTTTCTTACCTCGCTTTCTTTTTGTCGGCAACCCCTTCTCGTATGCTATCGTTTGTTCGCTCGACAGGACCACCCAGGCATTGCTCGGCATATTGATACCATTTCGCACAGCCTGAATCAATTTTCGGATTGGTTACCATCTGCCCGCATCCGCGACATCGCAGTCTTGGCTCATCCTTGAAAAATTCTACAGCACAGCCAAAATCCCTGCACTCAACTTCAAAAATATCACCAGGTTTCCAATATCGCTGATCCTGTCCGGGGCATCTGAACATAAAACACCTGCTTTGCGATAAAAGACGCTATAACAAATCCTGCAATTTTACATCCGCCAAAAAATCTTCCACACGCCCCTGCAACTGACACAATTTGCCACTTACTCCACATTTCGATTGTCGTGGACAATTATCACTACCTTTAGTACACCGATTGATTGCTATATCGCCCTGCATCGCTCTGATCACATCCAGCATAGTTATCTGCCTTGGCTCCCGAGATAATCGATACCCACCGGTTGGTCCCATCGCACTTTCCACCAAACCGGCGCCCTGTAGCTTTTGCACTATCTTGCAGGCAAACTGATACGACACATCTTCTTCCTTGGCTAACATCCGGACCGAAATCGTCCCGCGCCCATAGTTGCCTGCCAGATTCCCCATTATTCGCAATGCGTAATCCGTATTCTTACGAAGAACATCCATCCGATCTTATTCCACTTACCAGCTAAAAAACAACAATAATCTATATAGGATAATAATAGTCCTATACACCTCCTATGTCAATAGTTAAAAAAGATTTTTTTGAAAAACTTCCGCCCGTCGCATCGCCTGATACATATCTATATATAGCACAGATAGTTACCGTAGTTTGACTTTCCTATACGTTCCGGTTATACGCTCAATAAACATAATTTCTTCGCACGACGTGGCGTCAATAACCTTACGTTTTTGAGCGTTTTTGGTAATAACCGCCGGGTAACTGTTTTACCAGACCTTTTAGTTGTAATGATGTTAAGGTGGCGTAGATTTGGGCAGGGGTCAGGCGGCTGGCGGAAATGAGATGTTCTGTGTGGATTGGCTGGTGGTTGAAGTGCTCGAAAATGGCAGATTCGGTTTTGGTAAGGTGTAACTGGTCAATGTCAAAAAGGGTCGGCTCGACGGTTTGTTGGGCTTTTTCGGCAGCGTCGGCGGCATGGTCAGTGAGAGTCTGTCCAATCTGACCGAGTGCCTCGAGGATATCGTCAATTCCCCGAACGAGGACGGCTCCGTCTTTGATGAGTTTGTGGGGGCCAAAACTGCCAGGTGCGTCCACTCGGCCGGGTACGGCCATGACCTCGCGGTTTTGCTCCATTGCAAGGCGTGCGGTGATCAGTGCGCCGCTATTTGGGCGAGCTTCGACAATAATGGAAGCTAAAGATAATCCTGAAATGATGCGATTGCGTGAAGGAAAAGTACCAGGCAACGGCTCAAAACCAAGCGGTAACTCACTGATGACGGCGCCGTTGTAGATAATACGCTCGGCGAGATCGGCGTTTTCCGGTGGATAAGTCTGCGAAAGTCCGCAACCCTGTACGGCAATAGTCCGGCCTTGAGCAGCTAAGGCGCCGCGATGGGCGGCCGAATCGATTCCGCGAGCTAGGCCCGAGACAATGGTAAATCCGGCTGCAGCCAACAAGTGGCTCAGACGCGATGCCTGCTCGTGTCCGTACTGACCGCAACTACGCGAGCCAACCATCGCTACGGCTAAGTTGTCGGCGGAAGTCAATTGGCCCTTTACGTACAAAACAGGAGGAGGATCGTATATCTTCCGCAACAGGAGTGGATAGTCGTCAGACTGTAAGGTCAGGATTTTTATGCCGAGCTTCTCAGCCATATCCAACTGGGCGTCGATATCAATTTTGTCGCGGCTGGCGACAATACGCTGAGCGTTTTTAGGTTTGATGCCTATCGAGGTAAGCTGATCGATGCCGGCGGCCAGGGCCTGATCGATGTCGTTGTTAAAGTGGTTCAACAACTTGGCAAACGTTATCGGGCCAACCTGGTCGGTCAGATGCAATCGAAGCCATTTGGCGATATGTTCGCGGTCGTGTTTCTCGTTGGGCATTTTATGTTCCGCTTCGAGATTTTCCGGTGCAGGGACAGCAGGATCGCCGGCATTACTGTTGCGATGCGACCGCGGCCAGGGTCGATCATGATGGCGACGATATAGGTAAAAATCTCGCCGGTCTAAACCGTTCTGGTTTCGGTCCTGTCAAAACGTACTCAATTGGGTATTACTTCGCCTTTTCCTTGATGGCGTTTAGCTGCCTGGCGAGCTGTGATTTCTTGCGCGATGCCGTGTTTTTGTGGATGACGCCTTTGGCGGCCAACTGATCGATTCGTTTTTGCGTCAGGCGCAGCTCAACTTCTATATTCTCCGGGTCTTTGGTTTGTTTGGCTACATGGAGATATTTTTTGATCTGGGTTTTGACGGCGCTGTTGCGAGCACGGTTTCTCATCCGTCGTTTTTCGTTTTGTCTGATTCTTTTTTTCGCTGATAGCGAATGTGCCACTTGAAACTCCTTTATTGCTTAACAGGTTAAATATTGTTCACTTTTAAGTGATTTTGTTACTATTGGCGCTGGCGCCACTATTTTGTCCGATTTTTCAGTCCTCCGATTTTTTCTGTGGAGATTGCTGTTGACGCAGGGCATCAACACGGTCTTTGGCATCGCGGTAGTTGAAATCGACCTGAGCTACTCTGCGGTAATAGTTCAGTGCGTCTTCGACACTGTTGTTTTCCTCGTGGCTGCGCCCGAGGTTGTAAAGTAGTTCTTTGGCGATATCGCTTTCCTTGTTTTCGACCAGTTCCAGGGCCTGCTCGAATGTTTCCACTGCGTCGGTGTACCACTGTTTATGGAAAAAGCATCTGCCGATGTAGTTCAATGCGGCTATCCGGTGGCGTGGATCGCCACGGGCCTCCTGAAAGAGTGGAATCGCCTCGTCGTATTTTTTGGTCCGGACCAATTGTTTGCCGTATTCGTATTTCAGACGCATGTCCGTCGGGAAGTTCTCGACGCACTGCTTGTAGTGAGCCAACTCCGTCTGCAAAAGTTTTTGGGTGACTTCGGTCAATTTGGCGGCCAATTCTTTATTGCTCGGGTCCTTCTGGAGTTGCTGCTGTAATTTGCGGACTGTGCGGGTAAGTAGTTTGATTCGGATTTCACCGCTACGCTGTTTATAGTGGAATTGTCCGAGCTGTGCGTGTGCCTTTTCGAGGATGGCGATGGCCTCTTTTTCTTTTTCCTCGTTGTCCGTATCGCACAGGGCTGTTACCAATTTGCTGATTTTGCCTGGTACGCTCGGTTCGGCTTCATACTCTTTTCGTGCCTGAGTGATGGCGTCTCTCACCACATCTTCCGTACGGACCACCTGGTCCTGTGACTGTAATTTTTCCTGTTTTTCGCGATCTTTTATGCTGTCGCGGAAGTCACCCTCGTCGTCATATCGGCCCTGTTGCATTGTCGATTGGGCGGAAAGGTCACGCATGGCGTCCTGTAAGGCTGGGTCTTTGGGCTTGAGCTTAATCGCCAATTGACAGGCGTGCAATGCTCTGGTGTAAACCTCGGCTTTGACGTAACTGTCACGGAGAAAAACATAAGTGCTGGCCGAGGGTTTGTCCTGATGCAGTGCGGAATCGAATAAGATATCGGCCATCCAGATGATGACTTGTTTGTAGTCGCACTTGATCGCCGCTTTGATCATATCCATCATGTGGGCCTGATTGCTCGGATCCTTGCTCAGTAGATATTCAGCTTTGAGCATGGCGTCCCTGGGGACTTTTCCCGAGGTTTTCTTGTATTTCGAGTTGTCACTAAAGCTGGATTTCTTGCCTCCGGCCACCTGGCGGCGCATCGCTATATCTCGCAAAGGCTTATGGCCTTCCTCGATAGTATTGGGCCAAAATGACAGGCCGTCCAGGTACAATTCTATCGCATAGTCGTAGTTGAGCGTGTAAGCTACATCTGAAGCCTTTTTAAAAAACTCGCGTGCCCTGGCTTTGAGTTCTTCTGGGTAGTTCTGTTCATCAGTATTGTCCGGTTCGGGTAAATCGGAATTTGTGCCATTTTGTTGCATAATTTTCGTCGTAACCTATTGTAATTTCTTGGTTTACCAAAGTTTCTACAGGGTCGCCGCTATCGGAGCCACCACTGTTCGGGACATAACAGATTACCAGAAAACAGATTCCTGTCAACAAAAAATGGTATGGCCCAAAAAAGTGGGGTGTGGTGGGGTGGTTGGACGGTGGGGGGATCGTGGATTTGGTTGACAGGGGGGTGGATTGGTTAGGATGGGGGAAACCAAGGTCGAATGGCCTTGGGGTGTGGAATTCGAGGGATTAAGCCGGTGGGAGAAGGGTGATCTGTCATAGATTAAACGGACCAAAAAGCGTTTAAGTCGTTATATTTAAGGGAGTTAGGTTAAAAAGCTAAGGATATTTGTTGTGAAAAAAAATGCGGCGCATAATATGCCACAGTTGATCTGTGTGGTATGTATTCTAATTTGGAGTTGCTTTTCCTTGTTAACGGCATATTCGTGGGCCGATAGTTTGCGTTGGGCCGATCCATCGGAGATACCACCTCCACCGAAAGATTCTCCAGGATTTCCCTTCCGCAGCCAAGAACTTGATGTATTGCCCGGTTTCCAGAATCCGCCGCCAGGTTACGGCCAAGTCCCGTTCTGGTGGTGGACAGGTGATCCGCTGGACAAAGATCGCCTGTTGTGGCAGATCGAGGAGCTACATCGTCAGGGCGTCTCCGGCATGCAGGTCAACTATGCTCATGAAGATACCACTGGCTGGCCGACCTATGCGGTCGAACCTGAAATATTTTCCGATCCCTGGTGGGAGGTTTGGAAGTTCGTTGCCGAGGAATGCGGCAAACGCGATATGGGCATCGGCTTAAGCGGCTATACTATCGACTGGCCCAATGGAATGAGCCTGGTAAGCCGTACCATCTATTCTGATCCTGAAATACAGGGCCGTGAAATTAAAGTTGTTGACAAGATAAGAGTCAAAGCGGGTGAGTCTGTTTCAAAACAACTTCCCCTGGAAATTATTGGAGTCCATGCTTACAGGATAAAAGATCAGATGATAGAGCCAGGCGGCATTGACTTGTCCGTATTTGTAAAAGACAGACAACTCGACTGGACTCCATCCGAGGGTCAATGGGAAGTGTGGATATTTACAACCAATCGCAAATCCGGGACGCTGAATCCGATGCACCCGCAATCAGGTGAACGCGTCATCGAAAAATTTTTCCAGCGGTTCCAGGACCACGCTGCGAACCAGTCCGCCTCTGGACTTAATTATGGTTCCTCATAAGAATCTGTACAGAACACGAGGCTAAGAACTGCTGTATCC
>CAZICK010000114.1:0-10532 GCA_964537505.1 uncultured Pirellulales bacterium | reverse complement strand
ATACAGCAGTTCTTAGCCTCGTGTTCTGTACAGATTCTTATGAGGAACCATAAAATGTGGGCAAAACGCCCCGGCCATACACTCCTTAGTGCATTTTCTTAAAGCGCAGGCTGCTCTGGACTTTTTGGCAGAAGTTTACGTATTGCCCCTCGATTTCGATGGGCGTGGCCGTAATGTATTCACCGAAAATGATCCGGCCGACAATGGCGTTCCAGTGGCGGGTGGGATTATGATCACGCTGGACAGCTTCGGCCTGGAGATCGGGGTCGATCGGCCAGCGACCAAGGTAGGCATCGTTAAGCATGGTTTGAAAGTCTGACAATCGCTGGCCGTAATTGTCCTCGCAAAGAAAACGAACCAAAGCGTAAAGCTGCGCGTAATAAGCGGAAACCTTGGGATCGCTCTGGGAATCTGTCGCGTTATGTGCCGAGCGCGATACCACCTGTCCGGCGTCCAGCGCCAACAGATCGGAAATAGTAAACATCGTTCCATTGGCTATCGCCTGTCGCAAAGCAAATAAACGTGAACCGTTGAAGCGGGGACTGAATTCCACTCGGCCGTCTTTGTCCTGATAGGCCTCGAAATTCGTCGCCAGGCCCTCATCCAGCCAGGCGGGCAGGCGGTATTTGAACAGCTCTTCGCTGAACTGATGCCAGCCTTCATGTGCCAGGATGGAAAAATTTGCCTGGCGAGCGATGCTATAGGTGACGCAGGCGCCATTAGCGTAATAAGCCCCTGACTGGATCTTCAGATAAGCGTCCGCCAGGGGACCGGTCCAGTAGCGGGTGAAATCCTCCCACTGGCTTCGAGTCTCAAAAAAATACACTTGCAATTTCTTGGGAACATCAATAGTCCGGCCGATTACATCAGCATAACTGAGAAAAGCCGTCTCCAAAAACACCGGCACCTTCCGCAAAATCAGTGGGTCAGACAAGGTAGTATAGATTTCATAGTGGTTGGTGGCTATTTTGAGATGGCAGCCGGTGCGATCCTTAATGAATTCCGGCAGCTCCCATGGAACGGTTGATTTTACCGTGGGAAGACGGCCCAGCCTCTGCATCATACGCTCTTGTTGCGTCTGAGTCGGCGCGATCGGGCCGCCTCGGCCTTGACAGCCGCAAAGAACCGACGCCACCATGGCAATCGCACACAGTCGCATCAAAGTATGCTGATATATTAGCACTTTACTTTCGCAGTTTCTTAACCCAATTTTCGTTCAACCGAAAATTCCAATAGCCTCAATAGTCTTTGAAAATTATTCTGGAATTGTAGAATTGTTGACGTTTTTTGAGTTGGGATTGTAGTGTTTCAGGACTGACCCATATAACGGAGCCGTCAAGATATAGTACTGCGTGACCATCTTTCAAAAACTCAAATTCACTTTTCGGAGTATAGGCCAAAACCATATCGGCGGGCGAATCCTCGAGAATAAGAGATTTGTCATAACTGAGATTGGCGATGTCCACGTTGCGGGAATCAATTGCAAATTTCAGAAACTCTTCCTGGCTGGGCAGCCTTTTATTAGAATCACGAAATTGCTTCATCTGTTGGCTTATTTTGTTCATGTTTTTCAGATATTCGTTTTTTGCCAGCAGGTCGTGCCCCAAAATCACCAGCAGCACAAACAGCGGCACAAACAAAACTGGAATCACCAGCATTCGTTTGAATCGGACGCGACGAGCGGTTTGGGCTGAGCTTTCAGCGTTTTTGGTAATACGCGACCGCTCGACATTAGGCAGATTGCCACGAACCTGCGGTTCCTGGGTAACATCTTGATTTGGATCGTTGGGTTGGCTCATTTTTTTATTCCTGTCAGAAACAACCAGTACTTGTACATTACATTTCTTGACCAGGCAAGACTATTTTTTTCGCTGAGCAGGCGACGATCTTGCCTCAACCACCGTTGATATCTGCAATTTCTACCCCGCCGCCGCGTACAAACAGACGCTTTTGGGCAAATAGCCTGATCGCCTCGGGATAGGCCAGGCATTCCTGCTGAAAAACCCGCTCGGCAAGCGACTCAGCACCGTCGCCTTCGAGTACCGGACAGGTCCGTTGAACAATAATAGGCCCGGTATCGTAATTGTTAGTGACAAAGTGGACCGTACAGCCACTTACCTTGCAGCCGCGGGCCAACACTGCTTTGTGCACATGACTGCCCCACATACCCTGTCCGCCGAACGATGGCAGCAGGGCCGGGTGTATGTTCATAACACGGTTCTCGTAGTGAGCCGGTATCTTCCACAGGCACAGCCAGCCACACTGGAGCACCAGGTCAACACACGCCTGGTCCAATAGCTCGACTATCTGCCGACTAAACTCATCGACATCCGGATAATCCTTTTTACGCACAATGTGCGGCTCCAGTCCTAGCTCCCGGGCACGGTCAACCCCACCCACTGTACTGACAGAGCTGATGACGGTAACAATCTCGGCATCCAGCTTATCTTGGCCGATATGCTCGGCAATATTGACCATCGTCCGCCCGCCGCCGGACAGCAGAATACCCAAACGCAGTTTTTTGCCTTTTTCAGTCATTTTGTTGTTCGACAATACTTTACAAAACACTACAGCAACTTGACAATATTCTCCAATTCTCGAGCGTCAACGTCATCGAAAGAACTATAATCGCTGCTGTCAACGTCTAATACGGCAAAAACATCGCCTTGTTCGTTATTACAGGGCACGACGATCTCCGATTTACTGCGACCATCGCAGGGAATATGGCCGGGAAATTTATTTACATCTGGTACAACAATCGTTTTTTTCCGGTTGACCGCGGCCCAGCATACACCGGTGTCCTTTTTTAGATTTTGACACGCCAAAAATCCCTGGTACGGCCCCACCAACAGCTTCCCATCAATCAGCCGGTAGAAACCGGTCCAGGAAAAGTAGTCTATTTTATGATGCAGCAAAGCGACGATGCTTGCCATACGGGCGGTGCGATCCTCCGTAACGGTCAGCAACTCCAGGAGTTGCTCCCGAATTCGCTGGTAGCGTTGATGTTTTCTATTCGGTTCCATGGTTAGCCGTTGATTCTTTGCGGTCATTGGGATCATTTCTACCCAAGGCAACGCCGCCGCCGGTTCACAATTAGCTGATTTTCTTTATCTCTACGTTCAGGACGATGCCGCCGATTTTTATTTCACTGCCTCCCTGCGACCCTGGTGCTGACCAGCTCAACTGTTCACATAACGTTTCGCTACAGATATAATCACGGTGCTCGACTATAGCCCCATTGAGTGTTTCATCATCGCTGTGATAACTTATGGTTATGTAGTCCTGGATTTCCAGGCCGATGTCTTTACGTCTCTGCTGGATATGACGCACAACATCGCGTGCCAGCCCCTCACGAAGAAGCTCAGCCGTAATCTCAGTATCAAGCGCCAAACTAAAGCTGGGTCCCGTTGCGAACCTCATATTCTCAACTTCTAATTTTTCGATAATGACATCTTCCGGCTGCAATCTCCATACTTTTTCACCCTTCAATATGATATCTCTATTTGCCTTTACGTCATTGGCGATATCCAATACAGATCCCTCAGCCAACAAGGCGGCGATGACTTTTATGTCTTTACCAAACTTGGGGCCAAGAGTCTTGTGATTGGGTTTGGCTTCATATCTTTCATATTTAGATATATCGCAGATTTCAAGTTTCTTGATATTTAGTTCATCCAGGATATGGGCCTCGAATCGGCACAGCACATCACGGGTACGATCATCTGTTGGCTCGACAATTAATCGGCTCAATGGTTGCCGTACCCGAATTTGACTGGCTTCACGCAAACTTAGCGCGCAGGAGACTATATCGGACACGAGATCCATATCCTCCGCAAGACCCTCCGTATATAAAGCCTCATCGAATTGCGGGTAATCACAGTGATGAACACTTTCGGGAGCATTCTGATCATAACTCCGCACCAGGTTCTGGTAAATCTCTTCCGTGATAAATGGCGTAACCGGTGCGAGTATTTTACATAGGTCCACCATGACACGATAAAGCGTTTGATAAGCGCCAAGTTTGTCGGCGTCAGAGTCGTTCTTGGGACGCCAGTAGCGACGGCGGTTACGGCGAATATACCAGTTACTCAGCCGCTCGATGAAATCATCCGCATATTGAACCATCGCCGCCACGTTATAATTGACCAGCGACTCATTAGCCACCTTAACGAGAACCTGCAGTTTGCTCAGAAGCCACCGGTCGATCTCCTGAAGCTGATCGTATGGAACCGCCCGGCGATGGGGATCGAAACCGTCGAGACGGGCATAGTTGACAAAAAAACTGTACACATTCCACCATGTGCTGAACACCCGCCGGCGAACCTGATCGCCGATATGATAACCAAAGCTGAGATTATTGGTTGGATTATGACCGCAGAATATCCAACGCATAACGTCAACGCCCATTTTCTCGGCGGCATCGTCGAACCAGACGGCATTCCCGGTCGATTTGTGCATCTCATTGCCCTGCTCGTCGCGGACCAGGGCGTGACCCAGCAGTGTCTTGAAAGGCGACTTACCTTCCATCATCGTACTCATCGCCAGCAACGCATAGAACCAGTTACGAAACTGCCCCGGGAAACACTCCAGCACCAGGTCAGCCGGAATCCACTTGTTCCAGTAATCGCGATCACTGCCGTATTTGACGGTCGAATACGGTACGATACCTGCATCGAGCCACGGATTCCCGACATCGTCGATACGTTTGACGAGTTTGCCGCACTTATCACATTTGATACGAATAGCATCTATCCACGGCCGATGCGGAGAATTGCCCTCGAACATCTCCCAGCCTTCGACGGTTCGTTCTTTCAACTCCTGCCGGGAACCAATAACGTCAAACCAGCCGCATTCGCACTCGAAGATCGGCAACGCCAACCCCCAGAACCGTTTCTTACTGATCATCCAGTCGTGCATATTCTCAAGCCAGTTTAGTTCCTGGTCACGGCCCCATTCCGGAATCCAGCGAATCTCGTCAACGACGTCCATTATTTCCTTACGCCATGACATATCGATATACCATTCGTTAACGGTTCGAAACAAAAGTGGCGTACCACATCGCCAGCAGTGAGGATAATCGTGACGGTAGTTTTCTTTTTTATAGTAGATTCCCTTTTCGCGAAGGTTGACGATTACTTCATCCGCAACCGCCCCGGCCGACTTGCCGGTCAGAAACCCGTATCCATCAACATAAACACCGCTCTCATCGATAGGCATTAAAATGGGCAGTTCTTCGCCCTTACTCAAATCGAAGTCTTCCTTGCCGCAGCCCGGGGCGATATGGACAATGCCCACGCCCTCACTAGCGCAAACATCTTCCCAGCCGATAACCCGGTGCGTATAGCCGGCCTCGGCGAAAGTACGTTTTACCGCTTCCAGTTCATCGAAGGGACCGTCATATTCCCAGCCGATCATCTTTTTGCCGGGCAACGTTTCTTCTATCGTGTAAGGCCCTTTCTCCTTCATTACCGAAACCAGCGATTCTGCCAGGTAATAAATCTCGCCGTCCTGACAGGCCCGGACATAGGTCAACTCAGGGTTGACAGCCGCGGCAACATTGGCCGAGAGCGTCCAGGGCGTGGTCGTCCAGACAAGCAGATATTCGTTGCGGCGGCCTTTGAGTGGAAACCGCACAAAAACTGCGACATCTTCTATGTTCTTGTACCCTTCCCGACGCTCCTGTTCGGAGATGCCCGTCTCGCAACGCGGACACCAGGGCATAGCGTCAAGTCCTTTGTAAATCAAACCGCGATGAGAGCACTTTTTCAGAAACGACCAGATAGTATAGTTGTTTTCGTCACTTATGGTGTAGTAGCTGTTATCCCAATCCATCCAGTATCCCAGGCGAATCGACTGCTCGGTCTGAATCTTGGAATACTTGCACACACGTTGTTTACAGCGATTGGCGAAATCCTCCAGCCCTGACCGAACAATATCGATCTTGGTCTCGAAACCCATCTCCTTTTCAACCTCGACCTCTACCCACAGCCCCTGACAATCGAAACCATTCTGCCAACGCTGATCATGGCCGAGCATAGCGTGATAACGCTGGTAGCAGTCCTTGAGCGTTCGGCCCCAGGCATGGTGCACACCCATGGGATTATTCGCGGTAATGGGACCATCCAGAAAGGACCAGGGCTTATTGCCGGCGTTCTTCTTACGCAGCTTATTGAAAGCGTCCGTCTGCTCCCACCACTTGAGAATACGATGTTCCAACTCAGTGTGCCTGCAGGTTGAATCGACCTGTTCAAACATTCACATTATCTCCGAAAAATTCATAGTCCGCCGATCCGGTGGAAACTGCCAAGGTGTATAGGAACTAGTTCCTAACTTACGTTCTACCAATGAGTTAACACAACACCATCGACTCAACACAAGTCGGCCTGACGCAAACCGCCAGAGTCCATCCGCTTTAGCCGTACACACCGGCCATCTCAATAATAAGGGGGTATTATTACCGAAATGAGTTGAAAATGCAAGAGTCACTGTCTCACAAATGATTTTATGCCAAAAATCCCTGGAAAGAAGTATCACTTATAACTACTTCCCTGCTGCGAAAACAAACAATTGTCACCGAACCTGTCACCCCCGCGAACAATTGTCACCCCCGCGAACAATTCCCCCGCGAAGGCGGGGGCCTTCTTCCGCCAGGTTTTCTACAACAACACCAGGCTAATTTACAATTTTTACCCCCCCCTCCAAAAAAACCGCATGGAAACCAAGCAACACCAATGAGTTACGTCACTTGCTGGAAAATAATAATAAATTTGTTGAAAAATAATAAAAAAAGACTTGCAAAAGGAAATGTGATTTGCTAATATGCCGTCAACGAAGACTAATTGGAGGTTTGCGGATGCTTTTGTAATCTTCGTATCTTCATATCTTCATATCTTCGTATCTTCGTATCTTCGTATCTTCGTATCTTCGTATCTTCGTATGCGATGGAGGCACGATAGTGATTGATATGACCCAGATGCTGTTCGGCGTGAGGTCTGCTAAGCTGTCTGTCACCACAGGGTTGAATGGGGCGTTGTCCAACAGTAATTTCTTCTATAACACAGTTGCGCTGCGCCAACATCGAATCGAGTGCCGAACAGGTCTGACAATGTTAAAGTGTGTGTGTGTGGAAATCGCGTACGTCCTCAATATGTTTTGAGGACACAGTAATCCTTATTACTTTTTTTAGGAGTGCATTATTATGATGTGTAGAAAAAATGTTTTGACAATTGTAGCCATGGCGATTCTTGCCCTCGCCATGGGCCAGGTTCAAGTGGCAATGGGGACTTTAGGCGACCTTTCTGCTGCAATGAGTGATCTTATGGACCATATAGATGGCACAACGCCATTAACCGGTCCTCAGATCGAAACACGGACTGCGACCATTGAAGCGAATAAGGCATACATGGATGATAACACAACCATTATGGGAGAAGCTTTCACTTTAGCGGACTATTATGACACAATTATAGGGCCGCTATGGATCAATGCAGAGACTGATGGCGGATTCCCCAGAGTTCAGGGAGGATCCGATGGGTATGAATTGGAACGGGCACTTTTCGCAGTGCAACAGGCAATCATTGACGTAATTTATACGTCTGCGAACTGCCAAACCTACCAAACCTTCTTAAATGGGAAGATACTTGAGACATCGGACTTCTTCCCAGGCGCATGCACTCCTCCGGTAGATCCGGAAGTCTCATACGCGGTGGCCATAAATGCGAGTAACCCCACGATGTGGGGAAAACCTGTATGCTACGGTCCTATACCTGCCAGAAGACCAACCGGGGTTTACCTGGCGCCCGGCAGTATCGGGGAAGTAACCGTTCCATCGGCAATAGTAAATCAGGGCTTTAAAATTCAGGTGGGCGCCCATGCGGTGGATAAGTACGTATATTATAAAGATACTCTTCGCAGACTTGATCGAGTAACGACGAGTTTCAACATTACCAGCACCGTTACCAGTATTGCCAACCCGCTTGGAGGTGGGGTATATATTATGGTGCCATACGAGGCGAACTTTGGCACCCAGACGGTGGAAATAGCTAATGTAGTACAGTCTCCGCTTTTCTCGGCAACGAGTATTAACCAGACTACACTGCAGGAATGGACCGATACTGAACGTCACCATCCCGGGCCATGGGCGGATTTTGAATCTGACAAATTTATGATGAACGTACCTACCAGTTGGATTTACGCTTACGCTGATCCTGTATCACAGATGGCTGACTGGGATTTGGCTATGGACGCTGTTTCCGAATTAATAGGGTATGCTTCTCCTCATAATATTCGAAATACGGTCGTGTTGTATGTACAACCAGACCTGTCTATTCAACATGGCGCTTATGGGACCGGCTACCCTCAAATAAACCACGGCTACAACCCAAATGATCCCACGAACGGGAATTCCTCCCACTTCTGGCTGACGAATGTCCTCGGTTGGAGTACGGAATTTCACGAGTTAAGCCATTGCCAGTTGTTTTCTAAATTCCCAGGACACGAAGAAGCCACGGTTAATCTGCCGTATGTGTATGTTGCCACCGAAAAGTTTGGCATACCACTCGTTGACGCATTTACAGATTCTATGCAACTTGCGTATTTGGAGAATATCGATGTAGATCAGGCAGCCCTGACGTGGTTTGTTACCGTAAACTTCAGAAACGGCAACCCAATGGACTTAACGGATACCGAGTACAATGAGGTTCGATATCAACACCGTGGTTATGGCAGATGTGTTGAGATCGGTACTATGTTTGGATGGGATAAGTTGATCAGCTTCTATTACCAGGAGCAATTAGACTATATCTCTCCGCCGCCAAGTGACGGCCTCACTGAGATCGATAGCCGTATTTTCCGGCTTTCAAAAGCTGTCGGCTATGATATGACGCCTTTGATTCATTGTTGGGGCGTTCATCCAGAGGAACCCGGTAATCTTCAACAGGCGATGATAGATGAAGGAATACAAAAATCCGCGGCATTTAAAACCCGTCTTCTACATTATAAAGACATCATCCCAGCGGATAATGCCGAATTCTGGGATCATTACCTCACTATCTATCCATCTCAACCTGAAGGCGGAAACCCGCTTTACCAGTATGGATGGTATAATGTGTGGAAATATATTTATGATACTGAAGAAGGAACCGCGGCTAAAGCCGCGATGCAGTATATAATTGACTTGTATTATGACCCGGATGTCACCCCGCCGACACCTGACCCGATGACCTGGTCTTCGGTTCCTGCGGCAGCCGGGGATAGTTCGATTACTATGACGGCTTCAGTTGCCACTGATGATCTCCACGGTGTCGAATACTACTTCGCCTGCACCGCAGGTGCCGGACACAACAGTGCCTGGCAGACCAGCAACACTTATGTCGATACCGGCCTTACGGCCCAGACGCAGTACACCTACAAGGCGAAAGCACGGGATACCAGTAATAATCACAATAACACCGGCTACTCTACCGCGGAATCTGCCACGACAGATGCGGATACTGGTGCGCCGACACCCAATCCTGCGACGTTTGCCACGGTTCCCACCGCGGTAAGCGACACCGAAATCGTCATGGCATCGACAATAGGTGTCGATGGTTCTACACCGGTCGCGTACTTCTTCGATGAGACTTCCGGCAATCCCGGCGCAACTGACAGCGGATGGGTAACCAACCCTGTCTATTACGACACGGGACTGAATCCTGACACCCAGTACACCTACACGGTGAAAATGCGTGATGTCCTGTTGAATACCGGCACCGCATCGACCCCGGCCAGTACCATGACTCCTCTTGCCGGTAGCATAGTGGTCACCGTGCCGAACAGCGGTTTTGAAACAATTTACAAACCGAACTCAACCACGATCACCGCGACCATAACAACTTGGACGCAGGGCGTAGGACCGGATTGCCCCATAGATAGCGGCTTGTACACCTTCTCCGATCAAACCACCGGCACCCTGGCCGATATCCCCGGTTGGCTCGGCTACGACAGGGACGGCTGGATCGCTTGGGGCGGAACGTATGGACGGGACCAGGCTACTGGAAACCTTCAGGGTTCCGTATCAACCGGAAACAACCATACCCCCAGTGGGGCTTATTGCTACTTGGCCAACGGCGCCGACTGGGGCAATCCAGCCGGTGGCCTGATCACCTCGGAAGCCTCTCTCGGCAACATCCAGTACAACGCCACCTACATACTTTCGATGTACGCCAATGGCTCCGCGACTCCTGTAGTGCTAAAACTGTTGGCCAACGGAGTAGAAGTCACGCCAACTTCCTCGGTGGACCCGGTTTTGAGCGGTACCTATCAGGCATTCATCAGGATGTATGACGTTAACGACCTTACCAGCTACACTGGCCAGGCTATAAAGATTGTCTGTGGCCTCGGCCGAGACGCCGAAAGCACACAGTCCCACTTTGACGACGTATCGCTTAAATACTACGAGTATGGCTCCTCTGATACCGATCCGCCGACACCAAATCCTGCGACGTTTGCCTCGGCTCCCGCTGCGGTAAGCAGTAGCCAGATTACGATGACGG
>CAZICK010000113.1:0-10795 GCA_964537505.1 uncultured Pirellulales bacterium | reverse complement strand
AACCAGTCATTTTTTGGCATATCCATGTACAGATTCTTATGAGGAGCCATTTAAAAATATCAGGCGACCATTGACCTGATTAGAAAGGTTCCCAAGCGGGGCGGCCACAACGGCCGCCCCGCTTCTTTACTCTCCATATTATTTTTTCTTCCCCTTTGGCGACAAGGCATTAACAAATCATTTTCATTTCCCGCTTGGCAGCCGGGTCGCCGGGCCTGAGAAATGCGGGTTTGGATGGACTTCGTGGGACTTAAAAGCTGTAACGAATAGCAGTATATATATTGGAATTTCGATGAAACTGGCCGAAAAATGTGTGCTGGTAATCGCCGAAAAAGATATTAGCGCCACCTTCGACCATTAGATTATCGCTGATCTTATAAAGAACATTGGGGCGTATGTAAACGTCTTTGTCCGTCGGCGAAAAATAGGTGAACAGACCACAGCGAAGATTCTGGTTCAACAATAGTTTAGTAAGTCTCAATGTTATCAGATGGCGATTTATATCGCGTGCTGAAAAACCCGTCGGTAAATTATCACGATAGTTTTCATAGTTCATCATACGCTCGATATAATACTGCAGGCCTGCGGTGAATTCTTTTGCAATTTCCTGTGAGTAGCCAGCCAAAAAACGCAGTTCCGAGTTGTTTATCATGGGGTCGTTGCCGCTTTCGTTGTCGGCTGATTGATAATAACCGAATTCCATATTTCCGATCCCCTTGCCGATCGAACCGCGGATACTGGAGCCATAGACATTCAAATCTGGGAATATCGCTTCGCCACGGTTATTCATGCCGGCAGGGCTTTTCCAGAAACCATGATAACCATAAAATGCCAATTCATAATTGTTGATGTTTCTGTACAATCGCACAGAAATTTCATCGTCCCTGAACCACCGATTGGGTTTGTCTGTATTGATTATCGCATCCTGGCCGGACAGACGGTTCAATGTGCTGTTGAAAAAGGAAAGCCGCCGTCCGCTGATAAAACGATCGTGATCGAATTTAGGAGTATAAACGAGGTCAAGATTAGCCCAATCGCCAAACAAGCTGATTTTGGCGGCATCGGATGGGGCCTTGAGGTATTCGGTATCCCTGCCGATAAAGAATGACTGCCAGTCCTTGGGAAACATATCGTTAATAAACAGCAGATCGCCGGTACCCCAGGTGAGTATTTGTCTGCCAACTTTGGTATCCAGGAAATCCAGTGGGGTCAATGACATATACGCTTCCCGCATATCGAAATGTCCGCCCTCTGTCACCAAACAACCGAAAGTATCGCCCTTGAATTTGAACTCGGCCCAGTCTGTATAAGTGGATATGTCAAGCTGCAGGCGGGTTTCCATTACCGAAATATCTTTCTCGTAACGATCATTAAGAACGCGATAACCTGTCCGAGCCTCCCAAAAACCGTTAAGCTCCAGCGAATGTTCTTCCAGGAATGATTCCACCTTGTCTCTAAGCTGAACCGGCTGATCCGTATCATTCCGGTCTTGTTGTGCCAATGAGGAGCCGGTAAGGAGAAAAACTACAGCACAAAACAGCAGCAGTATCGCCCGATTAATAATATCTTTCATCTGATGGCCTCCCGTGGTGGTTTTCGCAGGTATCGTTCGGTGAAAATATCTTCGAGCTTTATATCATATTCGACCTCACTGAATTCCATTAATGTAGTGCTCTCTTTGTTGAGATCGGTAACCATGGATTTTACGACAGTGGGGAATTTCCCAATGGTTTTGATTTCCGTGGCTTCGATACGTCGGTAGAGCTTGTCTTTCCCGTCAAAGAATTCCATTTTAACCGGCATATAGCTTTTGCGGTCAATCCAGACATTGTAGTAACCGAATTCCACGGTTTCGGGATTTTCGGGTACGTTCTTGATAATAAAATATTTATCGGTGATTTCGGCAATTTCATGCCTGTCTTCTTCAAGGCTTCTGCCTGAAACATCCTCATACAAAAAGTCAGAACCGACAAAGCTGGTGCGTTTGTCGCTGGCGGCAATTCGCTTAACCAGATCGAGGCTTGGTAAATACAGCCAGCGATCATCGTCCTTTTTGGTATCGACATGTTTGTGTACCATAAAAACCATCTTGCGTACATCAGCGGGTTTTTGGAAATATACATAATACTTTTGATCGCCGCCGTCGGCCACATCACTGCGCAAAATGTTAAACTCACGCAACCGAGTACTTTTAACTTTTTTTTCTTTCATGTCGCTATAAGTGGTAATAGTCATTTTGGCATGACTTTTCCCGTTGTCACCCTGATAATAGGCCATCAAATTGGCCTTGCTAACGATGACTTTGACATCCGTGATTTCTTTATTTTCTTCCTGTTGAGCAGTCTGCGTTTTTTCTTTTTCCGCCTCTTGGCCCAGCACTTCGACGGCAGAGGGGCACAACAAAAAGACCGTCAATAATAGTGTGCTTACTCTATACATGTTCATACCCTTTCAAAATAACATTGACCATTATATTATTTGTCCTCTTGCTTCTCAATCGCTTTGCATGCCTTACGGCGTGAGATAAGATTGCAAATAACCGCTATTACCGGAATAGCAATTACGCTTACCCAGACCAGGCTGGTCCAGAGCGATGTGGTATATTGATTTATGCTAAGGGCAATCAACAATACGGCCGCTGTAGATATGACAAGACAGGAACCACAGGCACAGCTTGGTTTCATCATCTTCTCTATGGGCTTGAAAAATGACTTTTCGCCCAGTTTCAATACCGCAGGCAGCACCAGCAGAGTTATCATACCAGACAGGGCCATTATGCCGCACAGGAAAATACCCACTGTTTTGTACGGCACCAAAGGCGCGGCCAGCAGTGGCAAAAATCCGATAGCGATAACGATGACATTTCGGCTGATAGCATGGGCCGGTTCGCCAAACATTTCCGTAACACTTACTTTCCATGATCCGCTTTTCCGATGAGTTTCACGAGCCCGTTCGAGAAAATGGATGGCGAAATCGACCGCCATGCCCAGTGTCAGCGAGCTTAGCACCGCTACCGGCATATCATAATCTTTGCCCACCAATCCAATAATACCATAGATCAGGGCAATCGTTACCGTTAAAGGAATCATACAAAGTATGCCCCACAAAGGTGAGCGGAAAAGAATCGACATCATTATAAAGACCACCAAAAAACTGCCCATGAATGATTGCAGCATACCTGAGACCATTTTGTCCTGCCAAACGGTGTTGATGTATGTCAAGCCTGCCCAATTGTGCTTCAATGGCACGGGCGGCGGATTGTCCTTTAGATATCGATCGACCGACTCAACCACCGCCTCCATATCTTTATTGTCCCCACTGGTCAACTGGCACCAGATATTCGCGTGCATATAGTCCGGAGTTACTAAATGCCACAGGTCGTCCGGCTTATGGCTGCTCTGGTATTGCAGCAGTGTCTGAGCGATCTTTGGTGAAGTGTCAGGAATGATGGCACTTTCCGGTTTGCCGTCGATCAGTTCCTGATAAACCTTCTTAACGACATTTGCTATCGAGTTCGATTTGCCCACCAGTTTTCGGTTTTCACTACCCTTGATGTCTCCAAGATGCTGCTGCAATCTGACGACATATTCCAATACGTCCGGCTGTTTGAATATCTTGAGTGATTCATTTTCCAGGTCGAAGAAAGCAGACAACTCATACCAGGTGTCAGCTTCATCGTTATTTTCTGCGATATCTACTTTGGCTTGTGCCATTTGGCTTAATACTGCCAGAAGTTCCTCCTTTGATTTATGTTTTTGGGCCTGTTGATTCACCAAATTCGTAACCGGGCCGATAATTTTGTCCGCATCAGGCAATTCCTTCTTTATCTCCTGAAACTTCTCCTCAAGTCGGCTCAGCAATTGCTTAATATATTCTTCGGTTACTTCACCGGGATCCGCGTTATCCAGCACCAGATATGCCATGTAAGTACCGCCGAAGTGGCTGTTTAGTTCAATATCCGCCTGCCGAATGGGATGACTCTTCGAGAACCACTTTACCGGGTTGTCATTTATCTGTATCCGGGTAATGCCATAAACAGCGATGGCGGTTATTATCAGTATTCCGATCAATATTGCCTTGGCACTGTTGAAGGTGAATCGCCCGGCCCCGCCAAGCAAACTGGTTAACCATGTTTTCTTTTCCTTTTTTGCGGCATGACCGCCGGTATGCCTGCCCGCGGCGCCAAAATCAGCCAATGACTTCTCGCTTATCATCATGATGTAGGCCGGGACAAATAAAACCGTCCAGACCCATGCCATCAGTATCCCAATCGCTACAAATATGCCAAAGACCTGTACCGGCGGGATGGGTGTCAGAGACAGCGAGGCAAAGCCTGCTGCCGAAGTAAGCGAAGTGTAAAGCATCGGCATGAACAGGTCGTTCATTACCTCAATAATGGTTTCTTTTCTGCCACGGGACGAGCTGTAACGATCAAAAAATTCCGATAATATATGAACTGAATCCACCACCGCGATAGGCATCAAAAAGATCGGGATCATCGAACTCATTATGTGAACGGGATACCCCAGTCCGATCAACAACCCCATCGTCGAGATTACCGACACCATCGCGACAATCAACGGTGAAACAACCAATACCAGTTTGCGAAAGAACAGCAGCATCAGCAAGAATATCACCGTCATTGCCAGCGGCGCCGAAACCGCCATCTGAACGAACATCTCCACCCCAAAGGTGTCCTCAGCTACCGGAAGGCCGGTTATGAAGTATTGCTCATCGCCGGAAAATTCCGCTATTTTTTGCTTTAGAGCACTATAGACCCGATAGCTCAAATCCTTGCTTGTCAGCGGCAGATACAGGCAGATCGCCCTACCGTCTTCGCTGACCAGAGTGCCCTTCAATAGCGGATTAGACAGGGCCTTATCGCGAATCACCAGTGCTTCTTCCCTGCTTGACGGCGGTTGGGCCATCAACCATTCGAATTTTATCTCGCCGGGTCCGCTCTGTTCAATATGATCCACCCTCGATGGCGCCAACAAATCGACTTCTTTAACACCAATATACTTACCGGGATTATCCGTATCTTCCCACTGCAACTCTTCCAAAGAAAATTGGGTTAACTCATAAACTCTCTTAAGTGAAGCAGGATTAAATACTCCATTTTCATCTTCGTTGTTGACAATGCCCAGTACCACGATATCGCTCAGCGAAAATGTCTCTTTGGTGAGATGATGAAAAACCCGAACTGATTCTTCTTCCGAAAGCATATTCTCCGGATCGGTATCCACCCGTATCATTGGGATCATAGCGCCCAACGCCAGGGTAATTACTACCATAACCAAGGTAATAACTTTATAATGATTGATTGATGTATGGGAAATTTTCTGTCTGAAGTCCATATTCACATCTCCACAAATCGGCAGTTACAATGCCATTTTACCCTTACATTTGATGTTGGCGTCACATTTTACCATTGTTCGTCGATGCGGCTTTGGTCCTGGGTGGAACTTGAAGAATGGGTTTGTAAGGTCCATACATGTTACGCCTATCTTGCCCTTGTTTTCTTCCTGCTCCCGCTCCCGCTCCTGTTCCTGTTTTGATGAGCAGGATGAGCCAAGCGTTATTAATGCGACTGAAAGAACTATGGATACGATGGTTGATACTTTATTCATCATTATCTGCGGATCGTTTCCATCGATCAGGATATCACCGGCCTCCGGAAGATGCACGCCTCCCAACACCTTTATCAACGTACTTTTTCCTGCGCCATTTTCGCCCACCAGGGCCAGCGCTTCACCTTTGTCCAATTCGAGAGAGATGTGTGCTCGTTATGAGTATAATCAGCGGCTGGCCAACCCTCCGGCAGTTTCACCTCCATCAATAACATAATGCTGGCCGGTGATATAGCCTGCTTCATCCGACGCCAGAAAAGCGAACAAACCTGCGATCTCTTCCGGCCTGGCGTGACGCTTAAGTGGAATTTTACTGTTAACTTCTTCTATCATTTCCGCAGTATATTCAGCTTCCTGCATAGGCGTCATAACATAGCCCGGGCAAACTGCCAGCACGCGAACCTTTGGAGCTAATTCCAATGCCATTGACCTTGTCAACTCGAGCACACCCGCCTTGGAAGCATTATAGTCGGCATAAAAACGGTAGCCCACCAAGGCATTAGTCGATCCCATATTTATAATGACCCCGCCCGTATCTTTCATTCTCCGAGCCGCCTGCTGGGCAACATAAAACACTCCATTAAGATTGACATTTATAACCCTTTGCCAATCTTCGGCTGTAATTTCCATAAAATTATGACGAATGCTTATGCCCGCATTATTGATTAACACGTCCAGGCCGCCTAAAAGCTCGTCCAATCGAACAAATGCCTGCTTAACCGCTTCGGCCTTGGAAACATCACAAATTATCGTTCCCGTTATTTTTGGCAATTCCTGTTTAATTCGCCGGCACCCTTGTTCATCATGATCTAATACGACAACATGAGATCCTTCCTCCAGAAAACGTTCTACTGTCGCCGCTCCGATACCACTTGCTCCTCCAGTGACAAGGACCCTTTTCTTCGCTAATCCCCGCATAAATTACTCCTGTGATAACACTCTATTCCAAAACCCAAAACCGATAAGCCCTAATATACCCAATTGGCGTATATACACAACAAGAAAACGTTGAAACTCAATCGTTATGAGCATACCAACCGGTAATAGCATCTGCCGTTATATTTTTTATTCTGTCGCAACAACCCGGGCGTCAGCCCAATTGCCCAAGGCTGGCTGGCCTTTAAAGCCTCGCTGGCCTTCAATCGCCAATATCAGACAATCGATACCTCTAACATCAATATCAATAACTTTTGCAGGGGTCTCTTTCGTCATTTTTCCACTGTCATAAAGAAGTGAGTAAGGGCCGATAGGATCCTCATTGCGGACCATGAAATTGACAGCTTCATCACCATGGTAAGAAGAGTCCAAACCAACAATGGCCTTAAAGCGTTCGGCATTACCATTCAACTTAAACATGAATTTGGTGTTGGAACCTAATTTACAGCCAAATCCCCTCTCGTAGAGTGTCCCGTCGAGTACGATTGGATTGCCCTGAAAGTTTTTATCATACTGAGGTGCATCGCCGGCTCGCCAGACGTAATAGAGGTCTGAAAGGTAGGTTCCCCCTTTTCGAGTAACCGCGTATTTTTCCAATGGCACCGGATCCGGCGTTGGAAGTGGCTTGCCCTTTGAGCCGATTATTAAAAACACATGACCATGTTGCGGAAGATCCTTGGCGGTAAATGATCCCGAATAATAACCCAGGTCTTTCCTCTGCCACAAGTCTCTGACCTTCTGTCGGCCTTTTAAACCGATTTTGTCCCACGTTACCGTAATGTCAGCTTTCTGAGCCCCTTTGTTGAGCAACAAAACCGCCGTTGTACCATCACATAAAGGCTTGTTATATATCTCATGATCGCCGTTGTCATAGACCTTATACCCCTGGACGCCCCTTGGGTCCTGGTTGACTTTGATAAGCTCCTCAGTGGTGAGGATGTTTCTGACTATTTCAGACATGTTACGCAAATCATTACCTGCCATTAACGGGGCCGTCAGGATACACCATAGGCCAAAGTGGGTCTTGTTTTCAATATCATTTTTCAGATTGCCGACCTGTAACATATCAGGATCGTTCCAGTGTCCGGGACCGGCAAACTGCCACAAACCGTTAAAAGCAGGATGAATAACGATGTCGCCGGCCGATGTGTCGGCACAATAATATACAGAACCCATATTTGGACCTATATCAAAGGAGGTCCGCCATAAATGTCCGATTGCCTGATCGGCCCATGCCCATGACGGATCGGTATAGTTGGCCATGCTCAGTATCATGGGGCGACCTGTATTTTTTATACATTCTCTGTACACAGTGAAATCATCCGAACTCTTACGGCCGTTTATTTCCGCATAGCAACTATCCAGCTTGATATAATCGACACCCCATGAGGCAAACGCATCGATGTCCGCTTGCTCATGTTCGAAACTGCCTGGAAGCCTCTGACAGGTCGAATGCCCACGGTCTGCATAAATCCCATACTTCAATCCCTTACTATGGATATAATCGCCGAGAGCTTTCATACCGCTGGGAAATTTTTCAGGATCGGCAACTAACTTGCCATTGCTGTCACGTTCTTTCGCCATCCAGCCGTCATCCAGAACGAGGTACTCATAACCGGCATCCCTCATCCCCGATTCGACCATTGCGTCGGCTATATCTCTAATTATCTGCTCATTTATGCCAGCTTGAAAAAAATTCCAACTGTTCCATCCCATCGGCGGAGTAAGAGCAAGTCTGTCTCCTCCTCCAGATGAGCATGAAGTCAGGCCGGTCGCGGAAAGCACACCACAAATAACAAACATGACACTTCTGTAAAAACCCGCTGATCTCATAACAACACTTCCTTTCTGATTATATAGGGGGGCCAATTCTCCTATCTATTGTTTTTTCTTTGCCATCCTGGCAGCTTAGCTTTCACAATTTTTTTTGCCCAAGCTTCATTCAACTGGTATCATAACCTCCTGTTTTACGATTGTCAACCATCCGGGCCTGGCTTACCAGTCGAACCCGGGGAAAGCGGCGGCTGGGACGAACGTTATTGTTGTTTTGTCCACAAAAGACCGTTGATGTCAGCGTTACCCTTTGGATATATAAAATGGTTGCGTTCTCTAAGAATTTTTTAAGTCCTTGATAATACAAATCTTATGGATATGCAATTTTTGAGATTTTGCACGCTATTTGACCTTTGGGTGGTACTTTGGTTGTATGGATTTTTCTCCCCGAATCACAGCCCCGTAGACAAACCCCTCCCCCGTACCCTATTTAAGCAGACTCAACACATCCACAATTCAAAAAAATGATATACATTTCTTGGCAGATTATGATATTCAAGACGGGCGGGGCTTGGGGGGTTAAGCATATAGATGTCAGCGATGGGTTCTTGGATGTTGTTGTCGTGCGAAAAGCGAATCTCAGTCTGTTTAAGCTTATGGTTGTCACCTGGCTTAAACGGGAACGTCCGGACAATTTGGAATTAGTGGAGCACTGGCAAGGCAAAGATATCAGCGTTTCCTCAAGCCCCAAACAAGCAGTTCAATGTGATGGTGAGGTATTAGAAAAAATTCCTCTTCATGTCAAGATCATTCCTGGAGCGATCAAGGTTTTGGTTCCTAAAAAAAGGGATAAAGTTAGCTCATAGACGGTACTTTCTTCAATAACGGTTGCTCAAGTTGTCCGAGAATATTGAATTTTTAGCCGATTAGACTACTCATATTTCCGTCATTCCATATTAATTTGCTACAGTGTGGGGAATTTTGCCGACAAACACATCGTCCATTTGACTTATGCTAAAATCAGACTCTGCACTGATTTACAGATGTGTCTTTGTTGTTATTATGGGATAAGAATAAGGGAGGTAGACACATATATGTGGTCTGCTGTTTTTATTGGAATCTTGTAAGAAAGGAATAAAAAATGAAAAAGGTACTTGCGATTACGATTGTACTAACGCTGGTTCTGGCGGCTGTCCCTGGCTGCAAGGACAAACCTGAAGGCGGCAGTGTTGGCAAGGGCGAAGGATTCAAGATCGATGTCTCAACCTTCGACACGAAGATAAAACAGGGTGAATTTGAAAGTGTCACCATCTCTCTGGAGAGAGGCGAGTCTTTCAAGCAGGACGTGACGCTGGAAATCAAATTGGTTAATGGCAAAGGCATCACCTTCGACCCAGCCAAAGTTCTCGTCAAGGCCAGTGACAAACCGAATGTGCAAATCCAGGTTTCAGCAGCCAAAGACGCTGCTATCAGTGAATACCGCATCTCTGTAATGGGAACACCAAAGACCGGTGAACCAGCCTCGACGGAATTTAATGTAAAGGTTGTCTCTCCGTAATCCCATTTTTTTGTTAGAATGCGAGTATGTTTGACAATCGGTATCGGTATCTGCTTGGAAGCGATAGGACTTGGATTATACCTTCGGAAGTGGAATGATGCCGAGAACCCTTGAAAAAGCAAATTAAGGGTTGTGATTTTTAATGACAAATTCTATTGGAAATGGAGTTCAGCGGCATAGCTGAGCAAGGATATACAATGTTATATGGGAAGTCCCTGATTTAGGAGTCTTATCATGTTTACCGCTCTCGCAAATGTTCTTACACCTGTTCTCGCCGATGGCCCGTACATCTACTGGGGCGGCGGTGGGCTGGGGCTCATTATTCTCATCGTGGTGATTGTGCTCTTGGTTCGCCGTTGAGCGGTCGCAAGACCACCATTGGTTTTCGGATGATGGAAAACCACGAGGGTGCCGCTCGAGTGCAGAAGTTTCACGGCAGTTCTTTACCAGTTCCTGCGACTCGTTTTGGAATGCTTGGTTGCGTAGCCAAGCGTTTAATCCGCCAGAGGCGGATAAATATGGAAAATACCAATCAAAAGGAAAGTTTAGAGGCAATATAAACTTCAAAAGGAGACTAATTTATGACAGCCGAAACGAATAAGAAGACAAGCACCTCTACTGAGATAGATGTAATCCGCGAGGACATTCAAAAACTGCAGAATGACCTCAAGGATATGTTTCATTCGGTAGGGGAACAGAGTAAGGAGAAACTTTTGGAAAGCAAACAAAAACTGGAGGCTGCGATTAAAAGTCTGCAGGGCCAGGCAGTGAAGAAATTCGATGAGGTTTACGACGGCCTCCGCGAACACAGTCAGGATGCTGTAAAAAAGAGCAGAAAGCAGATTGAAGATCGGCCGCTCACCGCCGTTTTCATCGCATTTGCTGCCGGAATACTATT